>JBAUXQ010000247.1:0-8379 GCA_049584355.1 Roseiarcus sp.
GGCCTCGTCGATCCCGAGGCGCTCGGCTTCTGCTTCGCCCCGACCATCTGGCCGGACGCTCCGGAAGGTTTCCGCGAGGCCTGGAGTGCGTATTACGCGGCGATGGAAGATCTCGCGGCGCGTATCATGCGCGTTTTCGCGGTCGCGCTCGAACTGCCCGAGGATTTCTTCGCCCCGTTCCTCTCCGCGCCGGTAAGCGCGCTAAGGGCGCTGAACTACCCCGCGCTCGCCGCCCGGCCGAAGCCCGGCCAGATTCGCGCCGGCGCGCATACCGATTACGGAAGCCTGACCATCCTCCTGCCGCAGGCCGGGTCGCGAGGACTTGAGATTCTCGGCCCCGACGGCGCGTGGATCGAAGTCCCGCCGCGTCCCGGCGCCTTCGTCGTCAACATCGGCGACCTGACGGCGCGCTGGACCAACGACCGCTGGACCTCGACCCTGCACCGGGTCGTAATTCCCGACGACGTCCGCGCCGAGCGACGGCAGTCCTTCGCCTTTTTTCATCAGCCGAATTGGGATGCGGAAATCGTCGCGCTCGACGCGTGCCTCGCGGCGAACGAGGCGCCGAAATATCCGCCGGTCCGGTCGGGGCCCTATCTGATGGGCAAATTCAAGTCGACGACGATGTGAGGCTGCGCACGGCCCTCGCGGGCGCTGCGAGTGGCGCGCGGGCTCCCGTCAATGGCGACGCCGCATCAAAGGGACGGCTCCCGCCAGTCAAGTTGCGGAAACCGCCCGAAGTCGTGATCGTAAGTGATCCAGGCGCAGCCATGCTCAATCGCCAGCGCCGCGAACCATGCATCGGAAATGCGCGGCCCGCTGATATCGCCCTCAAGACAAATGCGCCTGAAGATCGACCAGTGGCGCGGACCGGGGCGAACTTGCTCGCAGTGCGGTTGTCCGAGCAGATTGTCGCAGAAAGCGAAAGCTTCCTCGACTGAACTCGGCTGCTTGAATATTCGTGGATTGGTCGCGATCCGCGCGACGGCGCTCAACGCCAGCGGCGACACCCCGAATTGCGCCTCCCCCAGGACGATCCCGTCGAGCCAGGGTTTGCAAACGGCGTGGCGGGGCGAGTCGGACCGAAAGGCGTAGAGCAACACATTGACGTCAGGCAAAATCACCGGAGCCGTCCGGCAGTCTCCAAATCCTCCAGTTCCTGCAACGCCGCTCCATCGTCGAGACTGACCCCAGGCATTAGGCCGCCTGTCGCCGAGCTAACCGGCGGCAGGACGCGCTTAACCCGAACGCGTGCCGTGCGATCGTCGAGAACGCGCCGCAAGCCATCCTCGATCAACGCGGTGAGCGAGCGGCCCTCGGCCAGCGCCTTTCGCTTGGCGCGCCGGACGAGATCCTCGGGCAGCCGGACCGTGGTTCTCTCTGTCATATGTCATGACATATCGCGACGAGCGCGGATGTCAATGGTCCGTGTTGTCCCACGAGGCGCCCAATCCCTTGCCAAGCCGTTCGCGCTGCGCAAATCGGTCACTCGTAGCCACCCGCCAGGTCGATGGCGGTGAGCCTCGATCATCGGGCCAGGCCGTTTGTGACGAACAGGCGACAAACCGGCCGGGAACCATGACAGGCGGTGAGCAGTTCGATCGCCAACTTTACTGCAAAGTCAGCAATCTGAGGTGCGCTATGGCCGCGACAACAGCCGCGGGCGGAGACGTTCTCGCTCAAATGGACGAAGCAAAACTAAGCCGCGTGCATTGGAAGATCATGTTCATTTCGGGCATGGGCTTCTTCACCGACGCCTACGACCTGTTCATCATTGGCGTCGTGATGGCGCTCTTGAAAAGCGAATGGCATATTTCGCCGACCGAGGAAGGGCTCGTAGCGTCAACCGCGCTGCTCGCTTCGGCGTTCGGCGCGATCCTGTTCGGCCAGGTCGCCGACATGCTCGGCCGCAAGCGAATCTACGGCTACGAGGTGCTCGTTCTCGCTTTCGGCGCGGTCGCTTCCGCGCTATCGCCCAACATCTGGTGGCTGATCCTCTTCCGCATCATTCTTGGCATCGGCATCGGCGGGGACTATCCGGTCAGCTCCACCATCATGAGCGAATACGCGAGCAAGAACACGCGCGGCATGATGGTCACTCTCGTCTTCACCATGCAGGCCGCGGGCTTGATCTTCGGCCCATTGCTCGCCGCCGGACTTCTGATGACGCCGCTGTCGCATGACCTCATCTGGCGGATCCTGCTTGCCTTCGGCGCGGTTCCTGCCATGGCCGTATTCCAGATGCGGCGGCATATGGCCGAAACGCCTCGCTACCTGCTGGCGACCGGCCAGCACAAGGAACTCGGCGAGGCGACAGCGCAGATGTTGGGAGCAAGCGGCTCGAATGCCGCTCCTGTCGCTGAACCCGTCGGCAAGAAAGCGTCCTTTTGGCGCGGTTTCCGGTCGCTCACGGCCAATCCGGTCTTCCTCATGCGGCTCATCGGGGCGAGCCTCGCCTGGGCGTTCATGGACTTCGCCTATTACGGAAATACGGTCTCGAGCCCGATGGTTCTCGCCGCAATCAGCCCGGACAAGAGCCTGCTGCACAACACGCTGCTGCAGCTTGCGATCTTCGCCGTCGCAGCTGCGCCCGGCTACTTGCTTGCGGCCGTCACCATCGACCGCATCGGGCGCAAGGCGATCCAGATGATCGGTTTCGCCATGATGGCGATCACGTTCGCCGCGATCGCTTTCTTGCCCGATGTCACCAAGCTCGTGGTCCCGTTCATCATCATATATGGCGTCAGCTACTTCTTCACTGAATTCGGTCCGAACTCGACGACCTTCGTCTATCCGGCCGAAATCTTCCCGGTCATGTCGCGGACCACCGGCCATGGAATCGCCGCAGCAGCCGGCAAGCTCGGCGGCTTCTTCGGCGTCTTCCTGTTCCCAATCCTCATGTCCTGGGGCGGCCTTGCCGCGGCGGAAGCTGCCGCTGCGACAGTGAGTGTGCTCGGGGCCATTGTCACGCTTACGATGCTGCCGGAGACGAAGGGGAAGAGCTTGGAAGAGCTGAACCCGGAGACGGAAGGCGCGGCGCAAACCGCGTAACAAGCGAACGGCCGCGCTAGGCCCCCAGCGCCTCATCGAGATCGCGGATCAGATCGTCCGCCGTCTCGAGCCCGATCGACAGGCGGATGACGTCGGCGCCGGCGCCGGCGGCGGCTCGCTGGTCGTCGGTGAGCTGGCGATGGGTGGTCGAGGCGGGGTGCAGGATGAGGCTGCGGGTGTCGCCGATATTGGCGAGATGCGAGAACAAGCGCACATTCTCGACCAGCCTGACACCCGCCTCGTAGCCGCCCTTGACGCCGAAGGTGAATACGGCGCCCGCGCCCTTGGGCAGATATTTTTGCGCCAGCTTGTAATAGGGGCTCTGCTCGAGGCCGGCGTAGGAGACCCAGGCGACCTCGTCGCGCCCGCTGAGGAATTCGGCGACCTTGCGCGCGTTCTCGACATGCCGCTCCATGCGCACGTGCAGGGTCTCGACCCCGGTGATGGTGAGAAACGCGTTGAGCGGCGCGAGCGCGGGGCCGAAATCGCGCAAAGCCACCGCCCGCGCCTTCATCGTGAAAGCGAAATCGCCGAAGTTCTCGAAGAATTTAAGCCCATGATAGGCCGGCTCGGGCGCGGTCAGCGACGGGAACCGGTCGCCTTGCGACCAGTCGAACTTGCCCGACTCGACCACGACGCCGCCGAGCGCGTTTCCATGCCCCGACAGGAACTTGGTCGTCGAATGAACGACGATGTCGGCGCCGTGCTCGATCGGCCGGCAGAGATAGGGAGTCGCCAGCGTGTTGTCGACGATGAGCGGAATGCCCGCCGCATGGGCGATTGCCGCGACGCGCTCGATATCGACGACGATGCCGCCGGGATTGGCGAGATTCTCGATGAAGATCGCCTTGCACTTGGGCGTCAACGCCTTGCGGAAGTTCTCCGGCTCGCTCGGATCGACGAAGTGGCAGGTCCAGCCGAGCTTCTTGAACGACAGCCCGAATTGGGTGAGCGAGCCGCCATAGAGGTTGCGCGAGGCGACGAACTCGTCGCCCGGCTCCATCAGGGTGAAGAAGGTCAGGAATTGCGCCGCATGCCCCGACGCGGCGGCGACCGCGGCGCGACCGCCCTCGAGCGCAGCGATCCGTTCTTCGAGCACGGCGACGGTCGGGTTGGTCAGCCGCGAATAGATGTAGCCGAAATTGTGCAGATTGAAGAGCGAGGCGGCGTGATCGACGTCGTCGAACACATAGGCGGTGGTTTGATAAATCGGAGTTGCGCGGGCGCCGGTCGTCGGATCGGGCGCGGCGCCGGCATGGATCGCGCGGGTCTCGAAGCCGTAATCGAGGTTCAGCGGCGGCGCCGGGCGGTGCTTCACTCTGCGCGGCAGCGGCGGCGCGGGGGCGCGATTGCGAATGATGCCGCTGTTGACGCCGCTCCATGACAATTCGCCGCCGAGCCGCCCGAACTCGATTTTCGGGCATCGGTTCATGATGACTTCGATCCCGGCGGCCTCCGCCGTCTTGGCCGCCGAATCGTTGCGGACGCCGAGTTGCATCCACACCACCTTGGCGCCGATCGCGATCGCATCGGCGACGACGCCGGGCGCCTCCTCCGACGTGCGGAACATGTCGACCATGTCGACCTTGTCGGGAATGTCGCCGAGCGAGGCGTAGGCGCGCTCGCCGAGCAGGGTCTTGCCGGCAATCGCCGGATTGACCGGGATCACGCGATAGCCTTTGCCCTGAAGGTACTTCATCACGAAGTAGCTGGGGCGGTTCCAGTTCGGCGAGGCGCCGACCATTGCGATCGTCTTCACCCGCTCGAGGATCGAGCGGATGTTGGCGTCGGAATAGGAAATGGGCTCGAGAACGGCCATGCGGCGCTCCGGTTGGGAAAGCGCGCCCATCTTAGCGCGAAAAGCGCGCAAACCTCAGGGGACGCTGGCCGCGCCATGGGCCTGATCAAGCCAACCGAATTTTTCACCCAATCGGCGAGACGCAATTGACAAATGTACATTTACTATTAATGTACCTTAAATGAAGGAGTCCACGACCGCGTTTTTCAATCCGGCGCCGCTCTCGCCAAGCGCGAGCGACCTTCTTCGCCGCCTGGTCGATTTGGCATCGCACCGTACTGGATCGGTCGCGCGTCTGATGGAGGAGGCGGGGGTGACGCTGCGCCAGGTTCTGCTGTTGGACCGTGCGCAGGCTCTCGGATCCGCGGCGTTGCGCGATTTTGGAGCAGATGCGCTAGTTTCAGCGGCGGCGCTTAGCCAAATGGTCGATCGACTGGTGCGGCAAGGCCTTCTGTCGCGCAGCGAGAATGCCGTCGATCGGCGGCGGAAGGCGATTCGCGTCACGCCGCGCGCCCGCGCCTTGTTGCGTCGCATCGAGGCCGCGCGCACGAAGGATTACGAGTTGGGGCTCGGCGCGCTTAGCAACGAAGCTCGAAATCAATTGGCGCTCGCGCTCGAACAGGCCGTAGGAGAGCTCGAGCGCTCGAGGCTCGGCGGGGGCCTCTTGGAGGAGGAGTCCGACGATGGATGACAGCCGCTGGTTGTTGCTGGCCACGTGCGCCTTGGCCGCGTATTCCGTCGGGCAGGTCTGGCTCGTTCAGGTGTCGAGCTACCGCTTGTGGCCGCTTGTCGGCGAACGCGAGTTCCGCGCCTACCACGCGGCGTGGTGGCGCGGGATTTGGGGCGTCATCCTTGCTCCTGCGGCGCTGCTATCCGCAGCAGCCACGGTCATGCTTTGGCGACCGGCGCCTGACGTTCCGGCATGGGCGGTGCGGCTAGGCTTCGCGCTCCAAGTGGCGCTTCTCATCGGCACGGCGGCCTGGTGGGGCCCCTTGATGGCAAGGCTCGAAACGCAGGACGGCGGGCTTCACCCGGAACGCTATAGATTGATGCTGACCACACATTGGCTTCGGGTCGGCATCGTCTCAACATATGGGGCGCTGGCGTTCTGGATGCTCGCCCGAAGCGCGTTGAGGCTTTGAGCGCGGAGCGGTCCCTCACCAGTGCGGAACTGTGGCCGCATATTGGCGCAGCCGGCTCACCATCTCGTCCGAGTATTGGCGCCTGAGCCCCGCGGCCTCCATCGCGTCGCCGTTGACCCGACGGGTGATGGCGTCGATGTCCCACGCGTCGGCCAACGGCAGGCAGCCATTGCTCGCAAGATACCAGCAGCCGGAGAACGCCGCGCCTTCATTCGTCTCGCAATAGTCCGCAGCCTGCTCCGGCGTCTTGCCGATCGCGCGGCCGAACGCGGAATATTCGTCGCGCCCGGTGAGCTGGATGAGGCCGCGGCCGCGGAAGCGGTATCCGTCCCCGCTCGCCGCGTCGCCGTTGCCGTTGACATTGGCGTAGACGTAATCTGCGAATCGTCGCTGATCGGCGCAATAGGGCTCGGCCGCCGCCGGCGTGGGAAACAGCGCCGGCCAGACCTGGCACGCGCGCCCGGGCGTGTAATCGAGGTCTTCGACAATCGCGTTCAGCGCCGGACCGGCCTCGACCAGAAACTGGCCCATTGCGGCGGCGCGCCGCCGGTCGTTCGAAAACTCGAATTTTTCGAAGGCGGAAACCAGCGCCGGAACCCAGGCCGCGGCGTTCGCCTGCGGGCATACGGCCCTCATCGCCGCGGTCAGCGCCGCGGCGCCATCATGCGGCTCTGGAGCCGGCGGAACGGTTGGAGGGCGCGGCGGGATGGGGACGGGCGGCGGAGACCTTGTCGCGCTCTTCGTCCCTGGAATGACGACCGACATCGTATTTTCGATGAAGTCCGCGCCGACGTAGCCGGACCCGGCGATGCCCAGCATGAGCTTCCAATTGCCGGGGTCGACCGTGATGATGGTTTCGAGATTGAGCGCGAGACCGGCGAGGATTCCGGCGATGAACCCGATCATCAAGCTCAGAACGAGATAGGCGAGGCTGAACTCCGCCTGCTCGGTCGGCGTCGTCGAGTTCAACGATCCGGCGTTTTTCAATCCGACGATCGCGCGGACGCCCTGCCCGAGGACGCCGAGAAGCCCGCAAAGCAAAAGTGCGAGGAGAATGCTCCCTACGGTCGGAACGCCCCCCTGCCCCGTCATCACCCCGCCCCTTAACCAACGTCATTCTCATTGGCGCCGGAGCGTTGACATTGAATTAACGGATATGGGCGGCAGGAAGAGGTCGAGAAAGGCCAGGGCGTAGAGTCTGAGCTGAAAACGCTGCCGAAGTCGAACTCGGTGTCATCGATCGAGAGCCGCACTGCAACGTCGCAAAACCACTTGTTGTCTTCTATATCAGAACTGATATATGATGGATATGGTGGCGCGCCGCTTAAAGCCGATCGCCTTTCTGGGCGACGCCCTTGATCTGCTTCGAGCCTTTCCCGAGGGGGCGCGCAAGGAGGCTGGAGTTCAGCTGCACAAGATTCAGTCTACATCGCCACGCGCGACAGCGCGATTTACGTGCTGCACGCTTTCAGAAGAAGACCCCGCGGATCGCGAAACGCGATCTGGACCTTGCGGCGGCGCGGCTTAGACAAATTTAACAGGCAAGGAAGAACGACGGTGGAACGGCAGGACTTCGCCAACGTGTGGGCCGCGCTGGAGAATACCCAAGCGGAAGCGGCAAGCATGACGATGCGATCGAATGTCATCATCGCGATCGAGCAGACAGTGCGCCGATGGAATGTCACCCAGACGGAAGCCGCCCGCCGACTTGGCGTGACGCAGCCCCGCCTGAATGATCTGCTGCGCGGACGGGTCCAGAACTTCAGCCTCGACGCCCTCATCGACCTCGCCGCGAGAGCCGGATTGAGCGTTCGCCTGGACATCGCAGCTTGAACCGCGACGGGTCACAGGCAGCGTGCGATCACCTCACTCGACCGCGTCCCCGACCATCTTGCCTCGCGCGGCGACGTAGAGCCCGCTGCCGATGATGATGGCGTTGCCGACGATGATCGGCAGCGTCGGGGCGTCCCGCCAGACGAGCCAGCCCATGATCGCCGCCCACACAATCGCCGAATATTGCAGCGGCGCGAGCACCGCGGCGCGGGCCATCGCCAGCGCCCGCACGATGAAAATGAAGCAGGTCATCGAGACGACCCCGACCAGGAACATGAGGCCGAGATCGAACGCGGTGGGCGTCGTCCAGGCCCAGGGAACGGTCGCAGCGCCGATGACGCCGCTGCCGACGAATTGCCAGAAGACCAGCGGCAGCCAGTGGACGCCGCGCAGTTCGCGGGTGATCGTCTGGCTCAGCGCGAACGTCGTCGCGCCGAACAGCGCAAGCGGCGCGGCCCAGGAAAACATCTGCGGCGAGGGCCTGAGCGCGATGAGCACGCCGACGAAGCCGACCAGGACCGCGATCCAGCGGAAGCGCTCGACCTTCTCGCCGAG
>JBAUXQ010000248.1:0-3068 GCA_049584355.1 Roseiarcus sp.
GATCAGCGCCGTCTACCAGAAGGTCTGGGCAAGGAGGCAGGCGCTTTAGCGAGAGGGCTCAATTGGCTTGACCGTCTTCCAAAGAGGACATTCGTCGCAAGCATTCGAATATCGCGGATCGACGTGAAGCGGACATAACGGATCGCGACCCGGGACGACGAGGCTGGGGAAACCATCGACGCCGGAGCCGTGCGCCGCGAAGAGCGCATTGCCGCAGGCCAATGGCATTGCGTCAGTCGCTGCCGCCGGAGGCTTGCGTTTTGACCTCGCCGGCTTGCATCAGTCCGCCAGCAGCGCCTTCGCCTCCGCGATCTGCGGAAATTCCGGCGTCGGCGCAAACCCCTCCAGCGCCGGCCCTAGCACGTCGTGGGCGTCGGTCAGGCGGCCCGTGGATTGATAGAGTTTTGCCAGGGACAGCGCGGCGCGCAGCTCGAAGCTGCGGGCTTTTTGCTGCCGTGCGACAGCGATGGCCGCAAGGAAGGCGGCTTCGGCGGGGGCGGGGTCGGCGGGGTTCTGTTTGACGAGGATTTCGCCGCGGATGCGGTGAAGTCCGGCGTCGAACCAATGTTCGCCGGTCTCGCCCGCCAGCGCCAGCGCTTCATCGATCCCGACTAGGGCCGCTGTCGCGTCTCCCCCCTCGGCTTCGATTTCCGCGAGCAGCCCTCGATAGAACGGCAGCTGGAACTTGTTGCCTTGGTTTGCGTAATCCGCCAGCGCCTGTCGAAGCTCGGCCGAACTGGCGTCCCGATCGCCGATCTTCGCGCGCGCGCAGGCCAAAGGCAGTGCTGCCCAGATCAGATAGGACATAAGACCGTGCTCCCGGCTCAGCGCCACCGCGGCTTCCGCGGCGCGCTGGGCCGCTTCAGCGTCGGCGCGGAGGTCTTCGAGCCAAGCCTGGTGGAGGTAAACGCCGACAATCGTCGGGACATGCGCGGACTCGGCCGCGTGCGCGACTGCCTCGTCCATGAGCGCCACCGCGCGTGAAACTTCGCCACGGTGCCAAGCCAGAAGAGCCAGATAGGCGGTCGCCATGGCTCGAGTGTCCACCCCAAGTCGGAACTTGGCTTCGCGGTCTCGCTCGGGGTCGTAAATTCGCAGCGCCTGTTCGCAATCCTCGCGCGCTTGCGCGAAATCGCCCTGGACGAGGCGAGTCAGTCCTAGAAGGCGATGCCCGGCCGCCGCTTCCGTCGGACGCGCCGCGCGTACCGCGCCGCGCAGCAACCTCTCGGCCGCTTCCAAGGCTAACCCAAGCTCGCCGCGAAAATAACTGTGAGCCCAACGAGCGACATAGGCGTCGAGCGGCGCCTCAGGGCCACCTATCCGCGTCGCGAGCTCGGCAGCGCGAGCGAAGGCGTCTTTCGTTTCGTCGGCGGCGAAGCCTTTGCCCCACATGACGGCTTGGCCGTAGGTGGTCTGCAATTTCAGCCGTTGCGCGCGGCGGGCCGCTTCGGCCCTTACCTCCTCGGTTTCCGCCAGCGCCTCGAACAGCGCCTTCGCCTCGGCGGTCTGCGGAAACTCCGGGGTCGGCGAAAAGCCTTCCAGCGCGGGCCCCAGGATGTCGTGGGCGTCGGCTGCGCGGTTCGTGCTCTGATAAAATTTCGCCAACGCGAGCGCCGCTTCCAGACCGAAGCCGCGCGCGCCCTGCTCGCGCGCGACTGAGACGGCGGT
This sequence comes from Roseiarcus sp., assembly GCA_049584355.1. Taxonomy (GTDB): domain Bacteria; phylum Pseudomonadota; class Alphaproteobacteria; order Rhizobiales; family Beijerinckiaceae; genus Roseiarcus. The sequence goes on from JBAUXQ010000248.1 coordinate 1,669, forward strand.
GAGAAAGGTTTCCTCGGCGCGCGCCGGGTTCGCCGGATCGGCCTTCAGCAGGATGTCCCCGCGAATGCGATACAGCAGGGCGTCAATGTATCGGATGTCGCCTGCGCGGGCCAGTTCGATCGCTCGATCGATCGAAGCCAGCGCCGCTTCCAGGGAGGTCTGCTCGGCTTCGAGTTCCGCGAGCCGACCGTGGAACAACGGCGCGAAGAGCGGAGCGTCCTGATTGATGGTTGTCTCGCCTTGACCGCCGAATCGCGCTAGCCCGTCGGCGGCGCCGAGTCGGGCCTTCGCCCAAGACAGGAGCATGTGAGCCGTGCTCTCGTAAAGCCGCAAGCCGCTTTTTTCCGCGACATCCAATACGACGTTGGCCCCTGCCAACGTCGCCTCGGCGTCGCCGCGCGCCATTTCGTGCATCGCCTTAAACAGAAAGTTATTCGCGATGGTGGGCACGTGTTCGGAAGCCAGCGCCTCGGTCAACGCGGCTTCGAATTGCCCGGCGGCGCCGGCCGCATCGCCGACGTGCCAGGCGACCATGGCGAGAAAGGCCTTGGCGCCTATCCCAGCGTCAGAGCCGAGCTGGCGGCGGACGGAGGCGTCCCAGCCCGGACTATAAACACGTAGCGCCTCGCTCAGATGTTCGCGCCCCTCCGCAAACCGTCCTTGAAAGACGCAAGTCTGTCCCAAAACCCGCTCGGCGTACGCGGCGGCGGGAGCATCGCCCGCCAATTTCGCCTCCCGGACGAAGCCTTCGGCAATCTCGTGGGCCGACTTTAGTTCGCCGCCCGTGTACAGAGCGATCCATCGCGCGTAATGCGCCTTCATGCGCTCGGAGACATTGTCGCTCTGGGCCGCCAGCCTTAGGGTCTGCGCGAGGACCGCCTTGGTCTCCTCGGCGGCGAAGCCTTTCGAATAGCCCATCGCTTGGCCGTAGCTGGTCTGCAATTTCAGCCGCTGATCCGCGGGAGCGGGAGCGTTTGCCGCCGCTCCTGCCGCCTTGTCGGCCATCTCGATCGCCTTGCCGAGATGCGAGATCGCTTCGGCGAAGGCGGAGCGGCGCAAAGCCTGGTCGCCGGCCTTGCCCCACCATTCGCTCGCGAGCTCGGTCTGTCCGGCTTGGGTGAAATGATGCGCGAGCGCCTCGGCCTCCTGTGCGGGCAAGGCGAGCAGGACCTCGGCCGCACGGCGGTGCAGCGTCTGGCGGCGGCTCTTCAACAGGCTGTCGTAGGCGGCGTCCTGGATCAGCGCGTGCTTGAAGCGATAGTTCGCGTGCGGCGCGACGCCTTCGACGAACAGCAGCTCGGAGTCGGCGAGCCGGTCGAGCGCGGCGCGCAGCGCCGGCTCCTCCAGTCCCGCCACCGCTCGCAGCAGCGCGTGCGAGAAGCCGCGCCCAAGCACCGCAC
>JBAUXQ010000249.1:0-3726 GCA_049584355.1 Roseiarcus sp.
CGCCCATGCTGACGAGCGGCGGTAGTCATCCCAAAGCCGTTGAAGCGCGCCGTGCGTGGCTCTACGCCGGTCGCACAAGCGCCGCCACGAACCTCCAAAGGCCGCACGGAGAGGCGGCGCCCTCGCCAATGACGGGGCGCGCCCCTGTTGGGCCGCCATTGCTCGCCGACGCGGTACAGGCGAAGCGCCCCGGCGAGCAAACTGTGGTCAGTTATCGCGTCTCCACACGCAGAGTTGGCCAGTGGCCAATCCATAGGTGACAATCATCAACGCGATGAACCAGCTTGCCCCGAGAACATCGTGAATCATTGCTGCGCCCCGAATCGGTGCCGTCGGCAGCATACGCGCTCGGCCGCGACGTGTCGCGCGGTTCGAGTCACTGGCTAGCGCCGCTGCCGCCGCCAACCGGCAGCCGCAATATCTCGACGAGGGCCCGTCCGGCATGCTCGACCTCTCGGGATGCGCGACCGGCGGGGCCTTTCATCCGACGGCTGAAGGGCGCTCGATAATCGCGAACGAGACGCCAACCATCGCCGGTGTTCTCAATCCGTTGACGTCGCCCATCCCCAGACATTTGCCTCTTTCCGTCGGCGATCAGGCGATACTCCCGTTTAAATACAACGGTTAATCGTTGCAACACCCGGCTCGCGCGCGTAACTTTTCGCGCCGCGGGGGAGACGCGCAAGGGAGGCGCGGAATGACCATTCCACACGAGCCATGGCTCGTGGCCCTTTCGATCGCCATCGCCATCCAGGGCAGTTTCGTCGGTTTGTCGGTCGCCCGCGAACTGGATTCGGCCGAGGGGTTCCGCAGGCGCCTCGCGCTCGCCGGATCGGCGCTGACGCTCGCGACCGGCGTCTGGTCGATGCATTTCGTCGGCATGCTGGCCGCCAATTTCCCCAGCGCCATCGACTACCTGGTGCTGCCGACGCTGATCTCGTTCCTCATTTGCGTCATCGTGGTCGGCATTGGCGTCTACGCCGCCCACGCGTCCGGGCCGCCGTCGTTTCGGATCGCGACCGGCGCTCTGGCGATGGGACTCGGGATCAGCCTCATGCATTATGTCGGCATGTCGGCGGTGCATCTGGCCGGACCGACGTCGTACGTCCCTTTCTATGTCATCGCCTCGATTGTGGTGTCGATCGCGGCCAGCGCCTTCGCGTTATGGGCGATCGACCGCCGGCCGACGCGGCCGCGGCTGTTTTTGGGCGCGATCGCGCTCGGCCTGGCGATTTCCGGCATGCATTACACAGCGATGGCCGGGATGCGCCTCGATCCTCTGTGCTTCGACGTCTCGCGCTTCGTCGGGGCCGAATCGGCGCTGTCGCGCAACACGCTGGCCCTGCTCGCCACCGTCGTCTCATTCGGCGTCTCGGGCGCCTTTCTGCTGTCGCTGGTGCCAGACGCCCGCGTCCCCGGCGGCGCCGGGGCCGCTCCATATGAGGCCCCGCCAACCCCGCCCCTCGCCGCAATCGCCTCCCCAGGACTGGAACCCCCGGCGGCGCCCGCCCGCGTCTCCATTCCAGTGGAGAAGGACGGGCGCACGCGCGAACTAAACGTCGGTGACATCTACGCCATCCGGGCCAACGCCCATTACACTTATGTCCACGACGGCGAACAGGAATATTTCTGCACGCTTTCGATCAGCGCCCTTCAAGCGCGCCTCGATCCCGCGGCGTTCCTGCGGGTCCACCGCAGCTATATTGTTTCGGTCGATCGGATCGCCCGGGTCAAACGATTGGGCGAAGCCGGGGTGGCGGAACTGGGGTTGCCGGTGCGGTGCAGCATCCCGATCGCACGCGCCCATTATCGGCAGGTCAAGCTCAGGATCGGCATCCCCGCTGGCTGAAAACGAGCCTCGGACCATGAAATGCGTCATCGTCACTGACGCATTTCGTGCGCGCAACCCGCTGCCGGCGCCTTTTCTCGCCCCTGGTTCATGCGCCGTTGATTGTGCGGCGCACCCAGCGCGAACCTGGGCTCGCGCGCGCGAATCTTCAGCCGCGGTGGATCACAGTCGCGGCTGTGATCCAGGGTGTCCTGAAGGACGTCCGTTCGGTGGGCCATGCGCGGCTACTGTGGGAGGACCCTCTTGATTCCCGGATCGTTCGAGTATCATCGCCCAGCCAGCCTCTCGGAAGTGGTCGCCCTGCTTGGCCGGCTGGATTCCGACGCCCGTCTCATCGCCGGCGGCCATAGCCTCATTCCGATGATGAAGCTGCGCCTCGCCATGCCGACCCATCTCGTCGACCTTGCCGGCGTCGCCGAACTGAAGGGGGCTCGTCTCGAGGGCGGCGAAATCGTCATCGGCGCGATGACCACCCAGCGCGAGATCATCATGAGCGGCCTCCTCGCCGAGCACGCTCCGATCCTGCGCGAAACCGCCGAGGTGATCGCCGATCCACAGGTGCGCTATGTCGGCACCATCGGCGGCAATGTCGCCAACGGCGACCCCGGCAACGACATGCCGGCGCTGATGATGGCGCTCGGCGCGAGTTACGTCTTGAGCGGCCCAGGCGGCGAGCGGCGCGTGCCGGCGCGCGACTACTATCTCTCCCCTTACGAGACCGCCGCCCAGCCCGGCGAGGTGCTCGCCGCCATCCGCGTTCCCAAGCCGCCCGCAGGCCACGGCTGGGCCTATGAGAAGCTCAAGCGCAAGGTCGGCGACTACGCGACCGCCGCCGCCGCGGTGATCTTGACCGTCTCCGGCGGCCGGATCGCAAGCTGCGCCATCGGCCTCACCAATGTCGGCGGAACGGCGCTGTTCGCAAGCGAAGCGGCCGCGGCGACCGTCGGGACTGCGCTCGACCCGCCGACGCTCGCGCGGGCCGCCGCCGCCGCGACCGCAATCGCTTCCCCCGCCGAAGACGGCCGCGGCTCGGCCGAATATCGCGCCAAGATGGCTGGCGTCATGACAGCGCGGGCGCTGAAGCGCGCCTTCGCTCGCGCAACATCCTGAAAGGCCGGACATGTCCCCCACCAATGTCAGCATGACCGTCAACGGCAAGGCGGTTTCCGCTGCGGTCGAGCCGCGGACCCTGCTCATTCATTACTTACGTGAGAACCTCGGCCTCACCGGCTCGCATATCGGCTGCGACACCTCTCATTGCGGCGCCTGCACGGTCGACGTCGACGGCCGCTCGGTCAAATCCTGCACCATGTTCGCGGTCCAGGCCGCGGGCGCAAACGTTCTCACCATCGAGGGCATAGCAGAAGCCGACGGCAAACTCAGCGCGCTGCAGGAGGGTTTCCGCGAGATGCACGGCCTCCAATGCGGCTATTGCACTCCGGGCATGATCGTACGCGCCCATCGGCTCCTGCAGGAGAACCCGAACCCGACCGAGAGCGAAATCCGCATCGGCATTTCGGGCAACCTCTGCCGCTGCACCGGATACCAGAACATCGTCAGAGCGATCCAATACGCCGCCGCCAAGATGGCCGGCCTCGAATTCAAGGAAGCCGCGGAATGAACGACGCTCCCCTTCCCACTTCGCTCGAGCGCGCCGAAAAGCTTCAGGGCATGGGCTGCAAGCGCAAGCGCGTCGAGGACGTGCGCTTCACGCAAGGCAAAGGCAATTACGTCGACGACATCAAGCTGCCGGGCATGCTGCACGGCGACTTCCATCGCTCGAGCCACGCCCACGCTCGCATCGTGAAGATCGACACCTCCAAGGCCAAGGCCGTGCCGGGCGTCCTCGCGGTGCTCACCGCCGAGGATCTCAAGGG
>JBAUXQ010000250.1:0-1856 GCA_049584355.1 Roseiarcus sp.
CTCTCGATCGCCATCGTCGCTCTCGTCTGCTTTCTTGCCGGACTCCTCGCCCGCACCGTGCCCGCGCAGCATATCGTCAACGCATTGGAATCGTCGGTTCTGTCGAAGATTCCGGCCTACGAATATCTGAAACAGGAGAGCGCAAGCGCGTTGGGGGCCGCCCAGAACACAGATCTCTCCGTGGTTTTCGTGCCGATGGAAGGGGGATGGCAACTCGGCCTTCAAACCGAACCGTTGGGCGACGGTCTTGTCCCAATCTTCCTCCCCGGCGCGCCGAACCCGCATTCGGGGTCGGTCTTTTTCTTTCCCGCGGACGTCATTCGCCCAGCCGGGGTCGAGCTGTTGGCCGCGCTCAACTGCCTGAGGCGTTGCGGCGCGGGCGCATCCGCTCTCGGCGCCAATTGGCCAGCGGCGGATATGCGGGGATAACGGCTCCCAACCTCGATACGGGAGGTACGTCATGAAGATCGGGATCGTCGGAGCCGGACAGGTCGGCGCCACCGCGGCCTATTCCATGATGATGCGCCGGGTCGGTTCCGAGATCACGCTCGTCGACAGCAACGCGGATTTGGCGGTCGCACAGGCGCGCGACATTCTGGACGCTACGCCTTTTGCCGATCCGGTCCGGGTCCGCGCGGGCGAGTTGGCCGATCTTGATGGCGCGCGCGTGGTCGTGCTTGCTGCGGGGACCAATCAGAGGCCGGGGGAGAGCCGGCTGGATCTGCTGTCGCGCAACGCCGAAATCTTCGCAGGGATCGTGCCGGCAGTATTGGCGGCGGCGCCGAACCCGATCTTTCTGGTCGCGACTAATCCGGTCGACGTGATGACCCAAATTGTCACGGCGGTCGCGGGGCGGGGCGGGATTGCGCCCGAACGCGTGATCGGGTCCGGCACCATCCTCGATTCGGCGCGGTTCCGCACGAATCTCGCTGTACATCTTGGCGTCAGCCCAACCTACATCGATGCACGAGTGCTGGGCGAACACGGCGACAGCGAGGTGTTGCACTGGTCGGGAGCGGCGGCCGGCAATCTCTCCGTCATGGAGGTCGCCCGCCAGATGGGGCGGCCCCTTACGGACGCCGATCGCAGCCGCATTGATACGGCAGTGCGCCGCGCCGCCTATGCCATCATTAAGGGAAAAGGAGCAACCTGGTTCGGGGTCGGCGCCGGTCTTGCCCGGATGGCGCAGGCTATCGAAGACGATGAGCGGGCATTGCTCACCTGCTCCATGTTGACGCCGGAGTGCCAGGGTGTGCCGGATGTGGCCCTGTCCTTGCCGCGCGTGCTCGGCGCGGCCGGCGTCGTGAAGACCCTCAAGCCAGATCTCGACGCCGGCGAGCGCGCCGCACTGAAGCGGAGCGCCGAAATCCTGAAGGAGGCGGCAAGAGGGGTGCGCTTCTAAAATCGCGATGGTCAGCAGTAGGGAACCGGCGCCCTAAATGCCGCTAATTATACCCGTTGTTGTTCTGTTAGTCGATCCTTTGTCACCAAGTTAAGGGCCTGAGTTTTTTGGGTTTGCGGACCCGCCCCGGCGCCTCCGGCTCGTCGCGCCGAGCCACGAACCCCTGAGTCGGACCGCTCCGGCCTCTCGCGCTTTCCGCCCCGCTTCATGCTAGATGGGCGCCTTACGAAAGCTGGACCGGTCATGATCTGGGGAACGTTCGCGCTTATCTTCGCCGCCGCCTTCACCGGCGCATCGTTCTACGTCAACTGGGTCGAGCAGCCGGCGCGCCTCAAGCTGGACGACGAGGCGCTGCTCAGCGAGTGGGGGCCGAGCGATAGCCGCGGGATCGCGCTTCTCGCGGCTTATGCGCTCCTTGCTGCGATCGCCGGCTTCAGCGCCTATTTCGAATCGC
>JBAUXQ010000251.1:0-3706 GCA_049584355.1 Roseiarcus sp.
TGGCCGGCATGGCATTCGAGCCCGAGCGCCGCGGTCTCGGCGGCGGCGACCCGGAGGCGCCCGAATTCGTAATCGGCCTTGGCTGAATCGCCCCGCATCCAGGCGTCGCACCACGCTCCGGTATGCAGTTCGACGACCGGACTTCCGAGTTCGGCGCTGGCCTTCAGCGCCTCCGGCGACGGCTCGATGAACATCGAGACCCGGATTCCCGCCCGCGCCAGTTCGGCGACGTACGGCTTCAGCGCCCTGAACCCGCCGACGACGTCGAGGCCGCCCTCGGTGGTGCGCTCGGTCCGCTTTTCGGGAACGATGCAACAGGCATGCGGACGGATTCGCAACGCAATGTCGAGCATCGCCTCGGCCGCGGCCATTTCGAAATTGAGCGGCTTCCCGATCGACGCCTTGAGCCGCCGCATGTCGTCGTCGTGAATGTGCCGGCGATCCTCACGCAGATGGGCGGTGATGCCGTCAGCGCCGGCTTCAATCGCAAGAAGCGCCGCGCGGACCGGATCGGGGACGAGGCCGCCGCGGGCGTTGCGGACGGTCGCGACATGGTCGACGTTGACCCCGAGCCGCAGCGCTGTCATCGGGTCGCTCCCCCTTCGGTTAGGAATCCGCCGGCGATCAGGCCGCTCCGGCGACCGGGCGGCTCCCCGGCTTGACCGGCGGAAGCGCCGCAAGCTCGGGCGGCAGCGCATTGGGCGCGTAGGCCGGAATGTCGAGCGTCGCCAGCGCCACGCGCCTGACGCCGATGTCCGCCCTGCTGCCCGACCGATCGATGAGGCGGGCGGCGTCGACGACCGTTCCGGGGCGCTCGGCCAGCGCGCGCCAGCTCTCGCGCGAGGAGAGGCTGGCGGCGATGATATCCTCCACGATCAGCACGCACGCGCGGCGCAATCGAGAACCCGCGACGGAGCTTGGAGGCCCCGCCCTCGCGCCCGACGAAGATCGCCCCGGCGCCAAGCCGGCGCTCGGTCTCGTATCCCGGAACGATGCACCAAGCGCGGCCGAGGCGACGACGTCGATCGGTCCGAACGCTTCGCGCGCTTTCACGGCGGCGCGAAACTCGTCAAGCGCCTGATCTGCGGCTAGGGTCGGGCTCGTCATGTCCCCTCTTAGCAGGCAGCCGATCGCTGCGCCAAGACGAACGCGGCTTTAGGCGCGCCGATCCGCGAGACGCCGAACGATGCCGATACCCGTTCGCATACCCTTCGAAACCAAGGCCCTAAGCGCTACGCCTGACGCGACGGCGCCGGACGGAACCGCCGTGCGCCTGCTGTTGAGCCTTCGCGGCGGCAGCCTGGCGCATTTCGAATTGCCGGCCGGCGCCGTCTCGCATGCGGTGACCCATCGAACCGTTGAGGAAATCTGGTTTATCGTGAGCGGGCGGGGCAGCATCTGGCGTCGGCAGGAAGGTTTGGAGCGAATCGAGTCGCTGAGCCCTGGCGCGTCGCTCACCATCCCGCTCGGAACGGCGTTTCAGTTTCGCGCCGAGGCCGGCGCGCCGCTTTCTTTCGTCGCCATCACCATGCCTCCTTGGCCCGGCGAAGGCGAGGCGGTCCCCGTCCACGGTCCGTGGAGGCCGACGGTCGCCGCCGGCCCCGTCTGAAGCGCGCCCTTGCGCCGGCGCTCCCTCGCTGCTAGCCCACTGTCGCGCGCGCCGCCGGTTTAGCTCAGCTGGTAGAGCAACGGTTTTGTAAACCGTGGGTCGGGGGTTCGAGTCCCTCAACCGGCACCAAATCACGTTTGTCCGACCCGGACATATGGTGACGGACCGTACTCGCAGCATGAGGTCGCCGAGACCACTGTTCGCGAGTTTGTTGGCGACGTTGCGGGCCGGAGAATTGGCGCTCAGGTATGAAGTCCACACGTCTGCGCAATCTGCCTCCAGTTGACACGGTCCTGAATACGCCTGCCGCCGGGACCCTCATCGAGCGCTTCGGTCGCGCCGCCTCCACGAATGCTATCCGCGACACGTTGAAGGACGCACGCGCGGCGTTGCAAACCGGAGGGCGCTTCGTCCCAAGCGCTGAGCACATTGCGGCTCAGTCTCTCGCCTACCTTGAGAAGGAAGATCGTTCGGCGCTGCGGCCGTTGTTCAATTTGAGCGGCACAGTGCTGCACACCAATCTCGGGCGGGCGGCGCTCGCCGAGGCGGCGATCGAAGCGGCCGTCGCGGCTATGCGGAATTCGGTTGCGCTCGAGTTCGACTTGGAAACCGGCAAACGCGGCGAGCGTGACGACCACGTCAGGGTCTTGTTGCGCTCGTTGACGGGCGCCGAGGACGCGACGGTGGTCAACAACAACGCTGCCGCCGTGCTTCTGTGCCTTAATACGCTGGCCAACGGCCGCGAGGCCGTCGTGTCGCGCGGCGAACTCATCGAGATCGGCGGAGCCTTCCGCATGCCGGAGATCATGGCCCGCGCCGGCGCCCGGCTCGTCGAGATCGGCACGACCAATCGCACCCACCCGAGGGACTACGCCTCGGCGCTGAACACGGAAACCGGAGTGATCCTGAAGGTCCACACATCGAACTATCGCATCCAGGGCTTCACATGCGAGGTGGGGACAAGGGAGCTCTCGGCGATCGCCAACAAGGCGAGCGTTCCGCTCGTGCACGATCTGGGATCGGGCAGTTTGATCGATCTTGCCACTTACGGGCTTGAGCGGGAGCCGACCGTGCGCGAGGCTTTGGCCGAGGGCGCCGACATCGTCACCTTCTCCGGCGACAAGCTGCTTGGAGGACCTCAGGCGGGCTTTATCGTAGGCAGGCGCGATCTGATCGCCGCGATCAATCGCAATCCTATGAAGCGGGCGCTTCGAGTCGACAAGATCCGGCTGGCGGCGATCGAGGCCACGCTGAAGCTCTATCGAGACCCCGACCGGCTTGCTGAACGTCTGCCGACCGTGCGGTTCCTCGCGCGACCGCGACAGGAAATCGAGGCCTGTGCGGCGCGCGCTCTGCCCCATGTCGCGCAGGCTGTTGGTGACGCGTTTGCAGTCGACCCGTGTCAATGCCGAAGCCAAGTCGGATCCGGCGCGCTTCCTCTCGAGACGATTGAGAGCGCGGGTCTTTCCATCCGCGCTTCCGCGGGCGGCCGCGCGATCGAGGACTTGGCGCGCCGGCTGCGCGCGTTGCCGACGCCGGTGATCGGACGGATCGAGAAAGACCGGCTGGTGCTCGACTTCCGCTGCCTCACCGACGAAGAAGCCTTCCTGTCCGATTTGCCGCATTTGAGAAACGACGCGACGACGTCGACAGATGCGCCCGTGTCCGAGCCGCGAGCTTCACTCGACGGGCAGCCGTGATCATCGGGCTGGCCGGACATATCGATCATGGAAAAACGGCTCTGGTGAGGGCGTTGACCGGCGTCGATGGCGACCGCCTCAAGGAAGAGAAAGCGCGCGGCATCACCATCGATCTTGGGTTCGCTTTCATGCCAACGTCGGCGGGGCCGCCGCTCGGCTTCATCGACGTCCCAGGCCACGAGCGCTTCGTCCATACCATGCTCGCTGGCGCCGCCGGAATTGAATACGCGATCCTGACGATCGCGGCCGATGACGGAATCAAGCCGCAGACGCTCGAGCATCTGGCGATCCTCGACTTGCTGGGCGTCGACCGCGGCGTCGTTGTGCTGACGAAAGTCGATCTCGCCTCTCATGAGCGGCTTGCCGAGGTCGCCCGCGAGGCGCGAGCGATGATCGG
>JBAUXQ010000252.1:0-6209 GCA_049584355.1 Roseiarcus sp.
GCGAGCTTGCCCTGCACCAATTGGAAGGTCCCAATCGGCTGGCCGAACTGCTTGCGCTCATGGACGTAGGGCAGCGCGACGTCGAGCGCCGCCTGCATGAGGCCGATCGGCCCGGCCGCAAGCACCACCCGCTCGTAGTCGAGCCCGCTCATCAGCACGTTGACGCCCTTGCCGACCTGGCCGAGCACATTCTCCTCAGGCACTTCGCAGTCGGCGAACACGAGCTCGGAGGTGTCGGATCCGCGCATGCCGAGCTTGTCGAGTTTCGCCCCATGCGAGAACCCCTTCATGCCGCGCTCGACGATGAAGGCGGTGATGCCGCGCGCGCCGGCTTCCGGGTCGGTCTTGGCGTAGACGACCAGCGTCTCGGCGACCGGACCGTTGGTGATCCACATCTTCGCGCCATTGATGAGGTAGCGGTCGCCCTTGCGGATCGCCCGCGTCGTCATCGACACGACGTCGGAGCCGGCGTTCGGCTCCGACATCGCCAGCGCGCCGACATGCTCGCCGGAGATGAGCTTCGGCAGATAGCGGGCCTTCTGGCTGTCGTCGCCGTTGCGGACGATCTGGTTGACGCAGAGGTTCGAATGCGCGCCATAGGACAGCCCGACCGCGCCGCTCGCGCGCGACACCTCCTCCATCGCCACGCAATGCTCGAGGTAGCCCAACCCCAGCCCGCCGTATTCCTCCGGCGCGGTGATCCCGTGCAGGCCGAGCGCCCCCATCCTGGGCCAGAGGTCGCGCGGAAAGAGGTTGTCGCGGTCGATCGCCGCGGCGCGCGGGGCGATCTCCTTCTCGGCGAAGGCGCGGGCGCTGTCGCGGATCATCGCGGCGCTCTCGCCGAGGTCGAAATCGAACGGACGGGGCGCGTTGGGGATCATGGGCTAGCTCTTCGCGGGCGGAGGCGGGGACCTTGGCGGCAATCGGCGGCGCTTGGCAAGGCGGTGGGGCGCCGCCGCCAAGCGAATTCCAAGCCGGATCCAAATTAAGCCCAAATCCAGCAAAATCCACCAAAGCCCGGCCAGAGACCATCAAAGAAAAAGGCTTGGATTTCCGTGGATTCTCTTGGCGGAATTGAGCCTTTTCAAAGACTTGCGCTGACCCCCCAGGCGCTTTTTTCTTTTGCTCCCTGGTCCGCCGTCTCGCCCGAATCCCGGCGATGCAGATCCCATCTCGTTCTCCACGATCGTTCCTCCACTCAGCCTCATTGCTGAAAGCGTCACTCTAGCAGGGGTTCTGATAATCGGAAAGTAAATGTCGCAAAAAAGCTCATCCGGCGCGGCCCACGTGTCCATCTCCGCCTCCGTCCTGTCGGTGGCGGTCGAGCTGGATCGCGCTATGGACTTCCGCTTTTGTTTGCTTCAATGCCCGTCGCCCGCCTTCCCCTGGCCTGGGTCATGAAGATCGCGACTTTCAACATCAACAACGTGAACCGTCGCTTGGCCAATCTGACGGACTGGCTCAAGTCCGCGAAACCCGATGTCGTGTGCCTGCAGGAACTCAAATGCGCCGACGCCGACTTTCCCGCCGCCGCGATCGAGGCTGCGGGCTATGCAGCGGTTTGGCGTGGACAGAAGACCTGGAACGGCGTCGCGATCCTGTCGCGGCGCGGGGCGCCAGTGCTAACCAGCGCTGCGCTGCCGGGCGATCCGGCTGACAAAGAGGCCCGGTACATCGAAGCTGCCGTTGAAGGGATTCTCGTTGGCTGCCTCTACCTGCCAAACGGCAATCCTCAGCCTGGCCCGAAGTTCGATTACAAGCTTGCCTGGTTTCAGCGGCTGGAAAAGCACGCGAGGCGGTTGTTGCACACAGACGCCCCGGTAACCCTGTGTGGAGATTTCAACGTCGCGCCGACTTCGCTCGACATCTACCCGACTACGTCATGGGACGATGATGCGCTGATCCATCCGAAAAGCCGCGCCGCGTACGCGCGTCTGGTCAAGCAAGGCTGGACAGACGCCCTTCGTGAAAAGCATCCAAACAATCGGCTCTACACGTTTTGGCATTACATGCGTCATCGCTGGGAGCGCGACGCCGGGCTGCGGCTCGACCACCTGCTGTTGAGCCCGTCGCTGGCGCCGAGGCTGAAAGAGGCGGGTGTGGACCGCATGGTGCGAGGACGGGAGGGCGCAAGCGATCACGCCCCGGTATGGATAACGCTCAGCGAGATGCGGCAGTAATCGGCCGGCCGACGCCGCTAGAGCCTGCTGCATTTCGGTAGAATCGACGGCGTGAGCGCACCCGCCCCCTCTTGTGGGGGCGGGCCGCCTCCTCAGAACGAGGAGGTGGCCTATTCCAGCAAACTGCGACTCGTTTTAGCAGGCGTCCCAGAAGCCGCTGCGGTAGCTGGGATCGGTGTAATACCAGCACAGGCCCGGGGCTGGCGGCTGGCCCGCATAGGCAATGGCGGCGCCGGTGGCCAAGACGCCGATCGCAGCGCCGGCCGCGATCGCCCCGCCGGGACCCCAGCGATACCAGCCGGGCCGGGCCCACCCGCCGTAGCCGCCGCGATAGACTCCGCCATGATATCCATAGGCCCCGCCGCGATAGACCCCACCGCCGGGTCCGTGGCCATAGACCCCCCCGTGCGGCCCGCGGTACACCCCACCGCCGTAGCGGCCGTGCACACCAACGCCGCCGGCGGGTCCGTGACGGACGATGACGGCGCCGGCGGGCGGCGCGCTGAAACCGGAGAGCGCTATCGCCACGCAGACGCTTTTGACCAGACTCGACCGAACCATGGTGTTCCTCCTTGTTCGCGCTACGCGCTCCAACCCAATCGCCGATGCCGGCTTATGGCACAAAACCGGCGTCGAGGCTAAGGCGGGATGGCGCCAATATTAACGCCCTTTTCGACGCCCTCGATCGCTTGCGCCGGCGACCGCGCCGTCATCGGACGCAACAGAACGCCGGCCGGCGGCCCAGGTTCCCAAGCGAGGCTGGGGAATTGACCCGTTCTCTTAAATCGGCCGGCCGGCCCGTGACGGCCGCTCAGAATGTGAAGGCGTAGACCTTCCCGCCGGCAGTGACATAAAGCCTGCCGTCGGCGGCGATGAGGGTCTGAAATTTGGTCGTGCCGAGCAAGGGTTGCGGCGGGGCGAGAAGCTCGCCGGTGTCGCCCCGGTAGGCGTAGAGCCGGTTGTCGCCGTGGGCGCCAAGGCCGAAGACGATCGGATTCGAGCGTCCGTCGGTGGTGGTGACGATCGGCGCGCCGCCATAGCTGACAACCTTGTTGCACCAGGCGGTCGAGATCGCCGGCGCCGGGTCGGCGCTGATCTTCAGAACGAGAAGTCCCTTCCCCGGCGCATCCGGCGGACAATTGGCGCCATCCGCCTCAAGCGCGACAAAGACGCCGTCGCCGGCGCTCCAAACGGCTGGGGACGCGATGGTCCGTATCGGGGCCACATGGGCGCTCGCGAGCTCGCCGCCGATGCCGCCGAGGTTGTCGCGATCGAGCAGATAGGCGTTGCCGTCTTTTCCGATGGCGAGGATCAGCTTCCGGACGCCCCTGGCGCTCGGGACGTCGAGGGGAATCGGCGCGGCGCCGCCGAGATCGAGGTCGTGGTTGTCGAGATCTTTCCAGTTCGACGGGGCGAAATAGTCGCGCTCGGCGACCGGGCGGGCGAGTTCGGGACCGAAACGCAGCACCGCTTCGCCGTCGCCCCATTCCTTGTTGTATGCGGTGTTGCCGGTCGCGGCGAACAGCGACTTTCCGTCGCCGGTGACGCCTCCTTGCGCCCAGATGCCGCCGGCTCGCGCGCGGGTCGAGAAGCTCACGACCTTGCCTGGCTCTGCAGTCGAAAAACCGATGACCCTCCCGTGATAGAGGCCGCAATCGCCGGCGAGGCCGCTATAGGGAATAAAGACCCGCCCGCCAAACAGGGCCAGCGCGCCGCGCTGGTTCTGCGTCATCGGGTCGAAACTTCCGTCGAGCGCGGTCGCCACGTCGACCGGCCAGCCGGACTCGACCGACCCGTCGGCGAGCGAAACCGCGTAGACTTCGTGCCGCGGATGGCTGTCGCGCATGACCATTGCGTCGAGATAAAGGGTCGCGCGCGCTTTATCGATGACCGGCGTGCCGGTCACGCCGAGCGGCCAGATGTTGCCGCAGCGGAACCCGGCGCTGCGAAAGTCCGGGATGGGCTCGCCGAGCGTCCGCATCCAGATTTGGGCGCCGGTCTTCTCGTCGAACGCGTAGACTTCATCCTCCTCGGTCGCCACGATCAGCACGCCCGCGCCGGTCTTGGGGTCACGCCACAGCAGCGGCTGCGCATAGACCTCGCCGCGATAGGCCGCGTTGAACGTGAGGTCGGGGCGCAAGCCCCGCGCGCGCTCATAGGTGAGGCCCGGCATGACATACCTGCCGGAGCGGTCGAGCGCGCCGTGGTAGGTGAGGATGGTCGAATCGGCCGCAGCCGAAACGGAAGCAACGAGCGTTGCGGCGAGCGCGCCGGCGAGCATTACAATGCGCATGGTGACCTTGAGAGCGGCGCAGGCGTGCGCCGCTCGGGCCATTATCCGCTCGCGGTTTCAAAGGGCAAGCGAGCGTCCGCGCTCACGCGACGCGTTTCGCGAATGCTCTCTCGGAGAGGCTCCTTTCGACGAAGCGGGGTCGCCCGGTCAGCTGGCGGAGATGGGCAATCGTTCGAGATCGGCGATCAGGGTGGGGCCGGTCGGGCGCCATCCGAGCTTTTTCCGCGTTTGCTCGCTTGAGGCCGGCATGTCGCGCGCCGCCAGGTGGGCGAGCCATCCGAAATAAGCGGGAGCCTCTTCCGCGGCGAGGGATTTGACCGGGAGCTTCAGGCGTCGGCCAATGGCCTCGGCGATGTCACGCGCCGCGACGCCTTCCTCCGCTACCGCGTTATAGATCGCGCCCGATTCCGCCCTCTCGATCGCGAGCCGGTAAAGCCGGGCGACGTCGATGACGTGCGCGGCGGGCCAGCGGTTTCGTCCCTCCCCGACATAGGCGAACACGCCCTTTTCCCGAGCGATCCCGATCCACGGGCTGATCAGGCCCTGCCGCTCCGGATCGTGAACCTGGGGCAAGCGCACGACCGAGACGTTGACCCCGTCCGCGGCGGCGTCGGCGGCCGCCTCTTCCGAAGCGGCGCGGGGGAAGTCGCTGGAGGTGACCCTCGGCGCGTCCTCCTTGGCGAGTTCGCCAGGCGGAACCTTGGCGATCGCGGTCCCGGAGGTCACGATCAGCGGCCGGTCGGACCCGGCGAGGACCGAGCCGAGCGTCCCAATGACCCGCCGATCGGTCTCGCAATTCGCCATGAACTGGGAGAAATCATGGTTGAACGCGAGGTGCACGACCCCGTCGGAGCGTGCGGCGCCTTCCTTCAGGCTGTCCGGATCGTCGATCGATCCACGATAGACTTCGGCGCCGGCGGCGGCGAGCGCCGGCGCCTTCTCATCCGATCGGGAGACGCCGATGACCTGATGGCCCGCGGCGATCAATTCCTTGACGAGGGCCGAACCGATGAATCCGGTCGCGCCGGTGACGAATACGCGCATGATGAAGTCCTCTGATGATTTTCGTTCAAGCCGGTAATGTCTGGTGTGCGAAGTAGGTCTCGATGTCGGCGACGATCCCGGGCCCGGCAGGCCGCCAGCCGAGCAGCGAGCGGGTGCGATCGCTGGCGGCCGGGCAGTCGACGGCCGCGAAGCGGGCGAACCAGCCGAAATGCTCCGCCGCCTCTTCAGGCGACTGCGAGACGACCGGGACGTTCAGCCGCCGCCCGATCACCGTCGCGATCTCCTTGAACGGCAGGCCTTCCTCGGCGACCGCATGGAAGGGTCCCCCTTCCGCTGCGCGCTCGATGGCGAGCCGGTAAACGCGCGCCGCGTCGGTTCGATGCGCGGCCGGCCAGCGGTTGAGCCCGTCGCCGATATAAGGGGAGACGCCCTTCTCCCGGGCGAGAGCAATGACGCGAGCAACGAACCCATGCTCGCCGAGGCCATGCACGGAGACGGGAAGCCGCACCGTCGTCGCCCGGACGCCTTGCTTCGCCAGGGTCGCGACGGCGGCCTCGGGATTGCGCGGAAAGGCGGGAGAGTCCTGAGGGGGCGGGGTCAGTTCGGTCGCGACCTGGCCGGGGGCGAGCGCGGCCATGCCGTTCGTCGCGATCAGCGCACGGTCGGAGCCCATGAGCGCGTCGCCGATCGCCTCGATCGCGCGTCGCTCGTCGGCGCCGTTCTCCGCGAAT
>JBAUXQ010000253.1:0-2815 GCA_049584355.1 Roseiarcus sp.
TCGGGGGAAAGCCGGTGATCGTCGCCGGCGACGGGTCGTCGCTGTGGACGCTGACCCGCTCCGTCGACGTCGCGACGCCGCTCGTGCGGCTGTTCGGCAATCCGGCGGCGCTCAACGAGGACTTCCACATCACCACCGATCGCGGCTTTACCTGGAGGCAGATCCACGAGGCGATCGCCCGCGGCTTTGGGGTCGAAGCCGTCCACGCGCCTGTTCCAACCGAGACGCTCGCTCGGTTCAACAAGGAGTGGGCAGGTCCGTTGCTTGGCGACAAGAGCTGGTCGGCTCTCTACGACAATGCAAAGGTGAAGGGCGTCGCCGGTCCATTCGACGCCTCGCAAGACATTGACGAGATTCTCCGCGACTCGGTCGTGCATGCGAAAGAACGGCTGAAAGCCGCGGCGCCGCCGGAATCCGGCGAGGACCGGCTGATCGACCGGATCATCGCGGCGCAGGATGGCCTGCGTCCGTAACTTCAGGACCGTGGGGCGGCGCCGCGGGCTGCTGGTTGAGCCTTGCCACTCGCCGTTCGATGGGTCGCCCGCGAACCCCGCGCTTCACGACGGGCGCGCGCCCACCGCCAGGATCTGGAAATTTCGTCTTCGCCGCCTACATGTCGGCCCAACGCGCCGCGCAGGCTTTTGAACGGCTCTCGGCGGCGCCCCGGCGGTTTTACCCCCTGCCGCCGGTCCTCCGCCGAGGGCGCAGTCACCGGTTCGCGACCCCTCCCTTGCGAGCCGGTGACGCCTTCCCGCGCTGAGGATTGAGCCTCACCGCCCCCACCCGCCTCCCCCGGCCCCCTCCTCCGCCATCCTGCGCCAGTGCTCCGCCATTCCGTGCGCGCGCGGGCGGCTTTTGATCCAGGCGAGCGCCTGGGCGGTCGAGTCGACCTGGTCGTCGTGCCGGCCGGCGGGGAACAGCGTGAGCTCGCGCAAATATTCGGCGAGCCAGGGCGCCTCGCGCGGCAGCCAGACGAAGCCGTTCTCGATCGTCGCCGTCTGGGCATGCAGGCGCATGATCTTGTCGCCGTCCGGCGCATAGCGCGTTACGCGCGAGAGGCCCTTTTCGATCAGCGCCTGGATGAGCTGGGTTCCCGAAGCGCGGTCCTCGATCAGGACGACCTCAGGGGAAAAGAGCGCGTCCTGGTCGATGACGGCGCGCTCGAGATCGGGGAACGCGAGCCGCTTGCGAAAAACGTTGACGAGGTAAGCATTCGGACCTTTCAGCCCCCAGGTGGTGCAGACCGAATAGTCGGCGAGCTCGGTCGGCTTGTTGGCGGTGTCCCAACTCTGGATGATCCGCTCGAAGGCTGGCCGCTCGGCCTCGGAAAAACGGGGAAACCACGACTCCCTGATCATGCCCCCGCCCGCCGGCGCGGGCCGCTGCTGATACTGGCCGGCGAAGTTCGCTTCGCCGATCGTCGCCCGGATGCGCTCCAGCGTCGCCAGCGACTCGCGTTCCCCATGCAGCGCTTCGCCGGCCTCGCGCGCAAACGCCTTGCGACCGAACGGCGTCTCGATTTCGTGTGTCTCGCCGGCCTCCGCGATCGCCGGGAACGCCACGATCTCCCAGCCCTCGGCTTTGAGCACATGGCCGACGAGATCGTCCTCGTGCAGGCGCTGCATCACGATGACGATCGAGCCCTTCGTCTTGTCGTTGAGCCGCGAATAGAGCGTGCCGTCGAACCAGGCGTTGGCGCCCGTGCGGCGGCTTTCCGACATCGCGTCGGCGGGCTTCAGCGGATCGTCGATCAGGATCACGTCGGCCCCGCGCCCGGTCAGCACCCCGCCGACCGAGGTCGCCATCCGGAACCCGCCCCTCGTAGTGATCAGCTCGCGGAGCGGCGGTCGCGCGGCCCGAAGGCGGGTCGGAAACAGCGCCCGATACCAGGAGGACGCCATCAACGCGCGGCAATCGCGGGCGAAGGCGTCGGACAGGTCCTGCGCGTAAGTGGCGTTGACGATGGCGAGCGTCGGGTCGTGGCCGAGCAGCCAGGCCGGAAGCGCGATCGAGGCGGCCAGCGACTTCAGGTGCCGGGGCGGGATGTTGACGATGAGCCGCCGCGCCCGGCCCTCGCGCACGGCCGCCAGCCTCGCCGCCATGACTTCGATGTGCCAGCCGGGGACGAAGGCCGCCGCGCCGTGGCGATCGACGAAGGCGTGCAGCAGGAACGAATAGAAGTCGTTGCGCAAAGCAGTCTCGACCTCGGCCGATGTGAGGCCTTTCCCCCTCTCATCCGGCCGCGCCTCGCGCGTCCACCTTCCCCCCGAGGGGGAAGGGATCGCGGCAGCCCTTCTCCCCTTAGGAAGGGCGGCGCTCTTCCCCCTCGCCCCGCTTGCGGGGAGAGGGTTGGGGTGAGGGGCGGCGCGACCCCTCATCCAGCGGGCTCCCGCCCGCTGCCTTCCCCCGGAGAGGGAAGGGTTCGCCTCGCCCCGATTGCGGGGTGAGGGGCCGGGCCCGAACGCTGCGTGCGCGAAAGCCCGTCCCCCGCAAACCGCCGGCGAAGCTCGGCGATCACGATCGCGTCCGCCTCGCTCGCGAGCGCTTCCGGGCGCCCTCCTTCGGGCTCGCTCAGCGCCCGTTCGTCGGCCTTGATGAGCGCGAACAAGAGCCTGGTCGCCCGCGCGTCGCCTTTCGTCGCGCCGTCGACAATCTGCTTCACCGTCGCTTCGAGCTTGCTCAGGCGCCGCACCCGCCCGTCCGTCTCCTCGACCGTAACCCGCTCGCGCAGCGCCCTGGCGACCACGGCGCCGATATGGCGCTTCACCCTCGGCCGCCCGCGCGGATTGCCCGACCGGCCGGGCCGGAACCGCGT
>JBAUXQ010000254.1:0-4527 GCA_049584355.1 Roseiarcus sp.
GTGCGCGAGCCGTTATGAGCGTGGAACGTCTTTTCCTTGGTATATAGCGTTCATCAAGCTTATCCTATCGACCGAGAAAGCTCGGCGTGCGTTTTTCGCGGAATGCGGCGACGCCCTCGGCCAGATCGTCAGTCGTGGCGGTCAGCGCGCCGGCCAGCCCTTCAATAGGTGCGTCCCTATCCTCGCCCTCTGCGAAATTGATCATGGCTTTGACCATCTGCACTGCCACGGGACCTCGCCTGGCAATGTCCGCGGCAATGACTTCAGCACGTGCAACTCCATCGCCCTTCGCAGTCACCTCGTCGACCAATCTGAGTGCGAGCCCCTCTTCCGCCGTGAACACTGCGCCCGCCAACGCCATGCGCCGCACGACCGATGGTCCAAATCGGCGCACAAGCCGTTGGGTGCCGGACCAACCGGGGGCCATGCCGAGGCCTGACTCCGGAAGACCGAGCTTGATCCCGCTTTCGGCAACGCGAATGTCCGCTACAGCCGCGAGCTCCAAGCCGCCGCCGAACGCGTGACCGGTCAGTGCCGCGATCAGGGGGACGCGAAGGCGCGCGAGTGCTTCGAAGGCGCGGTGTCCTGCGCGCGTCCAGTCGCGCCACATCTCCAACGCGGGGAGCCCGCCCCAGGCGGCAATGTCGCCGCCCGCGCAAAAGGCCTTGCCCTCACCCGAGAGAATGGCGACTCGCGCATCTCGCGAGGCTTCGATCGACCGCGCGGCGTCAGCCAGCGCGTCGACCATCGCGCGGTCGAGCGCGTTCAGCTTGTTGGCCCGCTTCATTGTCAGACGCGCGAGCGGGCCTTCAAATGTCAGCTCGACGAAAGGGCTCATCGAAGCGGTTCCAGGGGTGGGCGGAGTTTGAGATTGATCGGCGCGGGATGAAACAGCGCCGAGTCCATTTTCCGCAGTTCCGGAGCCACCCTCAGCGGGAACTCAGCCTCAGCAAGGACGTCGCGCTTTAGGTCGACACCCGGGGCCAACTCGACAACCGTCACGCCTTCCGGCTCCAGGCGGAGGACGCAGCGCTCGGTAATGTAGAGAATTTCCTGGTTCTGAGCGATCGCCCGAGGGCCCGAAAAAGAGATTTGCTCCACAGACTGAACGAGCTTCTTGACCTTGCCCTCTTTCGGAATCATCACTGCGCCGTCGCTGACCTCGAGCTTGGCGCCAGCAGTAAAATAGCCGGAAAAGACAATCTTTCTCGCGCGCGCCGTGATGTCCACGAAGCCGCCCGCTCCCGCCGTGACGTGGGGCCGCACGCCGAGCTTGGACACGTTGACGGAGCCGAAGCGATCGATCTGCAGGAATGAGAGCAGCGTTACGTCGAAGCCACCGCCTTGGAAGTAAGTGAATTGAGCGGGCGACGGCACAATCGCCTCGGCGTTGGAGGCGCAGCCGAACTGGAAATCGAGCAACGGCACGCCCCCCACGGCGCCCTGTTCGATGACCCAGGTCACGGCGCCGTGCTTGCCCTCCTCGATCAGGATTCGGGGCACGTTCGCGGAAATGCCGAAGCCAATGTTGACCGCATCGCCATCGCGCAGCTCCTGGGCTACCCGCCGCGCAATGACCTTGGCGATATCGAACTTCGGAGTCTCGAAGGACGACAACGGCTGAAAGATCTCGCCGGAAATGGCGGGTTCGTAAGCCGTGTGCGTCGTCTGCAATTGATCCGGCGCGATCACGATGTAGTCGACGAGTATGCCCGGCACGATGACGTGATGGGGGCGCAGCGTACCGGAGGCGGCCAGCCGCTTGACCTGCGCAATCACAACCCCGCCATTGTTGTGTACGGCTAGAGCCTGATCGAGCGGCCCAAGAATGCCCCCTTCATGCTCGTAGGAAAGATTTCCTCTTTCGTCCGCCGTCGTTGCGCGAATGATCGCTACTCGCGGAGTGATGGTCGGGAAGAAAAGCCAGTCATCGCCGGCGAAGGTGACGCGCTCTACGATCGGTTCCGACGCCGCCTTGGCATTCATGGCGCAGCCTTCGTGGACAGGATCGACGAACGTATCCATTCCTACTTTGGTCAATACGCCCGGACGCTTTGCCGCCGCCTCGCGATGAATGTCAAACAGGATTCCAGACGGCACGTTGTAGGCTGGGATCGCGTCGCCAGTGATCATCTTCCAGATTGCAGGCGGCTCGGCCGAAGACGGACCCGACGGATAGGAACCAGCCAAAACGCGGGCAAGACATCCCGCCTTCGCGAGATGGTCGACGCCCTTGACACCCCACATGTCGCCCGCCGCGATCGGGTGAAGGGTCGTCAAGTTCCGCGGATGACCTTCCGCCTCGAACCGTTCTCCGATCGCAGCCAACATGTCGTCGGGGCAACCGAGCGCTGACGACGAGGAAATCGTGACGATCGCGCCATCGGGAATGAGGCGAGCGGCGTCTGACGCGGAAATCACCTTTTGCCTGGTCATGGCTCGCCTCAGACGGTTACATCAATCGCGGTCTCGGCGCCGGATCGCGCCGCCTGCCGAGCCGAGATGGCGACGCTCAATGACTTGACCCCATCTTCGCCCGTCGCAGACGGCGCGCCGCGTCCTTGGATAGCCTCCTGGAACAGGCGAATTGAACGGACGTAAAGCTTTTCGTGATCCAGCTTCAGCCATTCGTCGCCAGAGGACGTCCGAAGCAGAACCTCGCCCTTCGGCTCCTGGGTCATGCAATCTCGCCCGATCAATGAACCCGACTCTCCGTGCACTTCGAATCCGGTGGTTGCGTATTTGGTTGTGAATCCGTCGTGAAACTGCGCGAGCAAGCCTTGGGAGAAGCGAATGACGCCCATGGCGCCATCCTCCAGGCCCGCCCGGCCCATCCCTCCATGCGACCCCATCGCGATCACCGACGTCGGTTCGTCGTCGAGCACGAAGCGAAGAGTGTCTGCGTCATGCACGGTAATATCAAACATGACGCCTCCTCCCGCCTCCGGCCGGTCCAGTCGCCACCCCTGCAAATGAGGAGGCAGATAGACGGAGTGGAAGACGCGGGCAAAAAGCGGCTTCCCGATCCGGCTCTCTTTGATCGCCTCCCGCATGGCGCGGTGCGTCGCCGCATTGCGCAGGTGGTGATTGGTTCCCATGACGACGCCGTGCTTGCGACATTCCGCGACCATTGCGCGCGCATCAGCGAGCGTCAGCGCAAGCGGCTTTTCGCACAGCACATGTTTTCCTGCCGCGGCGGCCGCGAAGAGCTGACCGCGATGGAGCTCGTTGGTCGTCGAGATGTAGACCGCATCGACCTCCTTCGACTCGACCAGCTCCTTCAGGCTCGTTGTCGCACGCGCAATCCCATGCTTCTTTGCATAACTCGCTCCGCGGTCGGCGTCGGCGCTCATGACTGCGACCGCCTCGCCGCCATTTGCGCGAAAGGCGCTGATCATGTGTTCCGCGGCTATCGTGCTGGCGCCGATCAACCCCCAACGGAGCTTCGCCATCAATTTCCCCCCAGCGGGTTCGGTTTCGGGGCGCCGCTGGATTTGCGAATCGCCAAGGTCGTTGGACAGAGGACGGCTTCGGGCTCGAATTCGCCGCTCGCAAGATGTCGCATCAAGAGTTGGGCGGCGCGGGAGCCGAGATCGCGGCCGTTGACGACCACGCTGGTCAGGGCGGGAAGCGTGTGCTTGGCTTCCTCGATGTCGTCGAAGCCGATAACCGCGAAGTCCGCGCCGACTGAAACGCCGGCTTCCGTAAGCCCGCGAACAAGTCCGATCGCGACGACATCGTTGAAACAAAGGGCGGCGGTCGCAGGCTCGGGGAGGTTGAGCAACTGCGGAGCCGCCGCTCCGCCGCCCGAGTAGTTGGTCGTGGTTTCGATGACCAGCGACATGTCGAGCGGAATTCCAGCCTCTTCCAAGGCAATCCGATAGCCGGCCAGGCGCTCGTCGCGCACCAGCAACGACGACATTCCACCGACGAAGGCAATGCGCTTGTGTCCATTCGCGATCAGATGAACTGTCGCCTTGCGCGCGCCTTCCTTGTTTTGAGGAGCGACCAGAGACGCCTTCAGGCCAGGCAGCCGACGCATCACCTGGACGACCGGCAGACCGGCAAGCAGAGGCTTCAGCTCACTGGCTGACGTGCCAATCGCTGGCGCAAGCACCAGCCCAGCGGCGCCGTGCTCGCGCATCGACCGGATGACCTGCTGCTGGCGGACCGGATTCTCCGCTGTGTTGGCAAGGAACGGGATATAGGCCCCGCCCTGGCAAGCCTGTTCGATGCCGATCGCCAGCTCGACGTAAAAGGGATTCGACAGGTCGTTAATGACCATGCCGATGACTCCGGACTTCGCGCCGCGCAAGGTCGCCGCGCCTCGGTGATAGATGTAGCCGAGTTTCGTCATCGCGTCGGCGACGCGCTCACGTGTCGAGTCTGCGACGAGCGAGCTTCCGCCGAGCACCAACGAGACTGTCGATTTGGAGACACCGGCACGACGCGCGACATCCACGATGGTCGCGCGACCCTCGCGAACCTCCACCTCCCCTTGAGCGCCGTCAGTCATGAGCGTCCGAT
>JBAUXQ010000255.1:0-1585 GCA_049584355.1 Roseiarcus sp.
AAGCCCTGGGTGGCGATGGTCGCCGATTCCATGTCGACGGCGATGGCGCGCGAGATGTTGATGAGCCGCCGCTCCTTCGACCAGCGCAGTTCCCAGTTGCGGTCGTCGTTGGTGACGACGGTGCCGGTGCGCAACCGGCGCTTGAGCGCTTCGCCGCGATCGCCGGTCACTTTCGCCACCGCCTCCTGCAGCGCGACTTGCACTTCGGCCAGGGCCGGGATCGGCGTCATCAGCGGCACCGGTTCGTCGAGGATGTTGTCGCGGCGCAGATAGGCGTGCGCGAGCACATAGTCGCCGATCACCTGCGACTGCCTCAAGCCGGCGCAATGGCCGACCATCAGCCAGCAATGGGGCCTCAGGACCGCGATGTGGTCGGTGATGGTCTTGGCGTTCGACGGTCCGACGCCGATGTTGACGAGACTGATCCCGCGCCCGTCGGCGCGCACGCAATGATAGGCGGGCATCTGGAACCGGTGCCAGGCGACGGCGCCCACCCTTGCTTCCGCTTCAGCCGGCGAGACCGACGAGTCGATGACGACGTTGCCCGGCAGAACGACTTTCTGCACGCCCGCTCCGGCGTGCAGCTGCTTCAAGCCCCATTGCACGAACTGGTCGACATAGCGGTGATAATTGGTCAGCAGCACCCATGGCTGCATCGCCCGCCAGTCGGAGCCGGTGTAGTGCACGAGGCGGCGCAGCGAATAATCGACGCGCGGCGCATCGAACAGGGCGAGCGGCCGCTCGGGGCCGAAGTCGAACTCGCCATCCGCGGTTTCGTCGCCGATCGTCGCCAGCGACGGGACAGGAAAGAAACGGGCCAGCTCCGCGGCGTCGGCGCCGCCGCGGGTCAATTCGTCGCCGCTCTCGATCACGTAAGGGTAGGGGATCTCCGGCGCGCCGACGCCGACCTCCATTATGGCGCCGTATTCGCTGACCAGCGGCTCGAGCTGCTCGAGCAGATAGGCGCGAAACTCCTCCGGCTGCGTGACCGTGGTCGCGTACGTGCCCGGGTCGCTGAACTTCGCGAATGCGCGCGGGCTCGAAAGCGCCGGGCCGTTGGGCGCGTAGGTCAGGCGCAGTTCGGGATAGCGGAACAGGGCGCGCGTCGCGGACGACGGCGGCTCGCCGTCCTTGAGGAAGCGCTCGACCGCGCCGCGCAGCGCCTGCGTCGCGTCATCGTACAGGCGAGCGAGACGGTCGACCGCCTCGCCGGGGCTTGTCACCCGCTCGAACGGACCCCTGACGTTGTCGATCGACGGGATGAGCACCGAAGCGATCTCCTCGAAGGGCTATAACAGAGTCGGCTCGGTTCTGGCGGCGACGCAGACGATCTCGACTGTATATTCGGGCGCGGCGAGCTTGGCCTCGACGGTTGCGCGGGCCGGAGTATGGCCGGAGGCGACCCATGCTTCCCATGCCGCGTTCATCTCGGCGAACGTGGCGATGTCGGCAAGATAAATGGTGGCCGAAAGAATCCTGGTCTTGTCCGAACCGGCTTCGGCAAGCAGACCGTCGATCTTGGCCAGGATCTCGGTCGTCTGCTCGCCCGCGCTCTTGCCTTTAGCCTGATCGGCGACCTGGCCGG
>JBAUXQ010000256.1:0-15753 GCA_049584355.1 Roseiarcus sp.
ATAGTAATTGCGTCACCAGCCTTTCAGATTGAGTCTGGCGCAAAGCGGGCGGAGGAAGCGTTTATGTGGATAGGCAGGCATCTGGCGTGCGTGACTCTTGTTCTTGGATTCGGCGCCCTGGCTTCCGCCGCCTGGGCCGACGATCAGATCACGATCGGGTTCGTCACCCACTCCCAAGGCGACCCGTTCATCCAGCAGATCATCGATGGCGCCCAGGCTGCCGCCAATGATCTTGGGGTGACGCTCAAAGTGGCGCAGCAGCAGGGGGCAGCGCCCGACGGTCAGTTGAAACTCGTGCAGAATATCGTCAATGCCGGCGCGCAGGGAGTCGCGACCTCGGTTCCGGGCGATTCGATGGCGAACAGCCTCAACGACATCATCGCCAGCGGTGTTCCGATCGTGCAGTTCAATCTGCTGAGCGCAGCGGTCAAGGCGCCCTACGTCGGCGAGAAGTCGACCCAAAGCGGCCGCATATTGGGCAAAATGGTTGTCGACAAACTTGGCGGCGCTGCGACCAAGGGAAAAGTCATCATCGGCAACTGTTTTCCTGGCCTGACTGTGCTCGAAAATCGCGCCAGAGGCGTGGAAGAGTCGCTGAAGACCGCGCCCGGTATCGCCATTCTCGGTCCCTTCGATGTGAAGGTCAGCGCTGTCGAGAATTACAATCATTGGGAGCAGCTCTATGTGGCGAATCCCGACGCGGTCGCCCTCGTTGGCCTATGCGCCCCAGATGTCGCGAGTCTGGGCAAGCTGAATGCTGCGAACGCCGACAAATTTGTCGGCGGCGGTTACGACCTGACCGCGCCGAACCTGCAAGCGGTCAAAGACGGGCATGCCTATGTGACGCTCGGACAGAGTGCGTTCGTTCAGGGATATCTTCCAGTCGCGCTGCTTGTGCGCGCGATCAAGAGCAAGAAGCCGCTTGAAGTCGGATTCTACAATGCGGGCACTCAAGTCGTAACCGCCAGCAGTGTCGATATGGCGAACAATCTGCCGGCGCTGACGTTTGCCAAGCTCCAGGCGATTTCCGCAGACCCGAAGGCGACTGCGGCTTTCTATAAGCCCTGGTCGCAATGCGTGAACGGACCTGACGCCGGCAAGAGCTGCGCGTCGATGGAGCCGATCGCGGCTGAATCACAGTAGACAAGCAATCGGCGTTTACGCGTTTGGATCCTCGATGGTCGACTCGCCACTCGTCGCCGTCCGCGGTCTACGGAAGCGCTATGGGGGCGTTGTCGCTGTAGACGGTATGAACCTCACCGTGCATCGCGGTGACGTTCATGCCGTTGTCGGGGAAAACGGCGCGGGCAAATCGACGCTGATGAAAGTGCTCGCGGGCGTCGTTCGCCCGGACGCCGGCGAGATCGAGTTCAATGGCGCGCCCGTCGTCATAAGTTCGCCGGCGGTCGCGCGCCAGCATGGCGTCGGCATAGTCTATCAGGAACTGAGTCTGTTCCCGCAGCGCTCGGTTCTGGCGAATTTGTTCGTCAATCGCGAGCCGTTGCGGCGTGGGCTGGTCTCGATCCGCGCCATGGAGGAGCGCAGCAGCGATTTGCTCAACCGCCTCGGCCTGCGGTTCGACGTGCATATGCCAGTGAGTCGGCTCAGCATCGGCGAGCGGCAGCTTGTCGAACTCGCTCGCGTGCTCCTCGAAGAGCCGCGCCTGCTCATTCTTGACGAACCCAACTCCGCCCTCAATGAACGGGAGACCCAGAGGCTCTTTGATGTGCTGCGACAGCTCAATCGTCGCGGCATCACCATGCTCTACGTCTCTCATCGTCTCGAGGAAGTTTTCGCGATCTGCAACCGGATTACCGTGACCCGCAATGGGCGCGATGTATCTACGAAAGACCGGGCGCACCTGACCATTTCGGAGGTCATCGAGGGGATGATCGGCGCCCCGCAGGCGGCCCTGTTTCCACCGCCGCTGCCAAGGCAAAGCAGTCGCGAGCCGGCGGCCGTCATCGTCAAGGGACTAAGCGGCGGCGCGCTGACGGATGTCGCTTTCACCGCTCAATCCGGGGAAGTCGTCGGTTTTGCCGGGCTCGAAGGCTCCGGCGTCGCGACATTGTTCGGAATATTGTTCGGGACGCAAAAAGCGCGCGCCGGCGATGTGACCTTTCCGGACTCCAGGGGACTGCCGCGCGGCCCCACCGAAGCGGCGCGCCGCGGGATTGCGCTCGTTCCCTCTGACCGGCGGCGAAACGGCCTGATGCTTGAGAAAAGCGTGCTGTTCAACATGAGTCACGTTGCGATTGGCGCGCTCAAGGACGGGCTGCCGTGGTTCGATCACGGTACGGCGCTGAAACGGGCGCTCCGGCAAATCGACCGCCTGCGCATCAAGACGCGCTCGGCTGGCGCGTTGGCCAGCGAGCTGTCCGGCGGCAACCAGCAGAAGATCGTGGTTGGCAAATGGCTGGAAGTTGCGCCGAGCGTGATTCTGCTGGACGATCCCACACGCGGCGTCGACGTCGGCGCCAAGCGCGAAATCTATGCGCTGATCCGGCGGGTTTCAGCTGACGGCCGTATCGTTCTGTTCAGCTCGACGGAACTGCCCGAACTGATTGGCCTCTGCGATCGAATTATCGTGCTTTATCATGGTCGCATCGCCGGCGAGATCAAGGGGGGCGAAATTGACGGACCGGCTTTGCTGCACGCGGTCAACACCGGCGAAATCCCGCAGGCGGCGTAGCAATGCGCGCCATCGGCTCCGACTCCATCGCACCGCGAAACCAGGAAGGAATTCCCATGATACGTCGCGCTTTCACGATGAGACTGCAGCCCGGCAAACTCGCCCAATACAAACATTTTCACGACAACGTTTGGCCGGAACTGGTCGCTGAGATCGAGAAGAGCGGCATCGCCACGATGACCATATTCGAGAACGACCCGGTCCTCTTTCTCTATTCGGAAATTATCGACGAGAACGCGTGGGACAAGCTGTGGCGCACCAAGATCCATGACAAATGGTCGGAAGAGGCGATGAACCCGCTGATGTTTTTTCGTGACGATGGGATCGTCGATTCAAGCACCCTTCGGGAGGTCTTCCACCTGGAAACAAAAGCCGGCGCGGCGCGATGACCGACCTTGGTGGAAAGGTCGCCGTGGTCACCGGGGCGAGCCGGGGTCTCGGTCAACGCGCCGCTGTTCGGCTCGCGGCCCATGGCGCCTCGCTGGTGCTTGTCGCCCGCAGCGAGACGGCTCTGGCGGCGACGGCAAGCGGCATCCGCAAAAAAGGCGGGCGCGCCGAGGTGGTCGCGGCAAACTTGAGCGATCCGCGCTCGCTCGACGACGTCGTCGCAGCCGCCAATTGCGTAGGACCGCCGGCCATCCTGGTCAACGCGGCCGGGACCTTCGGGCCGATCCAACTCATCAAGGACAGCGATCCGCACGAATGGATCGAGACGCTGATGATCAACATGGTCAGCCACTACCTGACCTCCAGGGCTTTCGTCGGCGGAATGATCGATCAGGGCTGGGGTCGGATCGTCAACGTGACCTCGGCAAATGCGCTGCATCCCCCCGGACCGCTTCACAGCGCCTACGGCACCAGCAAAGCGGCGCTCAACCACTTTACCCGCCATCTCGCCGCGGAGGTCGAGGGCAGCGGCGTCACCGCCAATGTCATCCATCCCGGTGACGTCAAGACGGAGATGTGGGCCGACATCCGCCTCAAGGCTCAGCAGATTGGCTCACGGGGAACCCCGTTCCTGCAATGGGCCGATTGGGTCGAAGAGACAGGCGGCGACGATCCGGAAAAAGCGGCCGATTTGATCCTCGATCTGATGAGCGATAGCGCCGCCTCGATCAACGGCCAGTTCTTGTGGATCAAAGACGGATTGCAGGCGCCGATCCCAAGCTGGAGTGCCCCGTCGGAATCCCTGCCTTGGCAGAAGTAATGTGACGAACGACACGTTGTCGCCGGAACCCGAAGCCGCCGAAGTTCCGGCTCTGCGCCGGCGCTCGTTTCGCTTGCCTGAGGAAATCGGCGTCATCGTCGCTTTGCTTGTGATGATCGTCGTCATCGGCGTCGCGCGGCCGCGCTTTCTCAATCCCATCAATCTGCTGACGATCCTCGGCAACACGACGTTCGAGGGCATGCTGTCGCTCGGCATGGTTTTTCTGCTGGCGATCCGCGAAATCGATCTTTCGGTCGGCTGGATGTTCAATTTTTCCGCGGTCGTCGCCGCGTTGATGATGGTGGCAGGATTTAATCCCTGGCTGGCCGCGCTCGCCGGCGTGGGCTTCGGCGCTGGTCTGGGCCTCGTCAACGGCGTGCTCGCAATCGGCCTGGGGTTGCCCTCGATCATCGTCACGCTGGGAACGTATTCAATGTTCGAGGGATTGTCGCTCGTCGCCAACCAAGGCCGCGCGGTCTTTCCGGCCGACCAGTCGAGCAGCTTCTTCGCGTTCGCCTCGATGAAAATATTTCGCGTCGTTCCGGTCGTTGGAATCCTTTTCGTGGCGTTGGCCATTGTCCTGCACATTGTGCTCCACCGTACGCGGTTCGGCTACCGAGTGCAGGCAGTCGGGAGCAACCCCGAGGCGGCCCGTTTTGCCGGGATTCCGATTGCGCTTGTGCGCGTGCAAACACTCGTCCTCATGGGCGCCATCTGCGGGCTTTCAGGCGCGACATATGTCGGTTTCCGTGGCGCAATCGATCCGCAGGAAGGGGCGGACTTCGCGCTCATTGTCATCGCGGCCGTCATCATTGGCGGAACCCCCCTCTCCGGCGGTTGGGGCACAGTCATCGGCGCGGTCGTTGGCATGCTGATCATTCAGGTGATCAGCAGCGGCATTATCTTCTTCGGCATCGACGCGACCTGGAGCACATTCGTCACCGGCGCAGTCATCGTGCTCGCCGTCGCGCTCGATCAGATCGTCAAGCGTCAGAGGGAGAGAGGCGTGTCTTCCTAGCCCGACTTGATCCCAGGCGCACCATCGTCGACCTGGCGTTGACCGGGCAACGAGTTCAGGCGCTTCGAGTCGATGAAGCGCGCCGCCATTTCGCCAACCACGAGGGCGGTGAGATTGGTATTGTGCATGATGTTGTCAGGATAAATGCTGGTGTCGGCGACCCGCAAATTGTCGAAGCCGCGCACACGAAGGTCCGGCCCGACGACCGCAGTCCGATCGCCGGGCGGCCCCATCCTGACCGATCCGGCCTGATGGTGGGCCGGCCCCATCGCTTCAGTCAACGCCTCGGCGATAGGCTTATCAAGATCGTCGATCGACACCGCGCCGTGCGACTGGAAGGTCCGCGTCGCCAGCATGGCCTTGACGAATGAACGGGCGTCCGTGAACCGGTCCCGATCCCGCTGGCTGGTATTGTATCGGTGGTCGATGAGAGGCGGACGCGTCGGATCGGCGCTACGGATGCGGACCTCTCCGGTCGCCTCCTGCCGGGTTAGATAGGTCCAGAAGCCCGCCGTATGCTCTTCTTCGTCGACTGGAAACGGATGGGTCTGCCACTCCGGCTCGCCGGATGCGTTGGCTGGACCGCGCACATTCGCGGCAAAGAAGCGCCCGGTCGTCACGCCGAGCCCCTCGGCCCTGAACAGCATCGGAAAGCCGGGATGATCGGTCAGGTTGCGGCCAACCGGAAGGTCGGCGACGACGTCGATACCAAGCGGTCGCAGCCATTCGGCCGGCCCGATTCCCGAGCGGTGCAGGATGGCCGGGCTGTTGTAGACGCCTGCGCTGATGACGATCTCGTCCGCCGAGACGCTTTGCCGCTCTTTTGCGCCATCGAGATAGGTGACGCCCTTCGCGCGGTCGCCTTCCAGAATGATGCGATCGACGTGGCAGCCGGCGCGAATGACGAGATTCGGCCGCGCGCGGGCGGCCCGAACGTAGGTCACGAGCGTGCCGAGGCGCACTTCTTTGTAGCGGTTATGCGGCATCGGTCCGACCACGCCCGCCTGGCCGTCGGGCGCGTTGAGGTCCGGCGCCTCTCGCACGCCGAGCTCGACGCAGGCGTCGTACATGGCGCGATTGACTGGCGCCCAGCTCTGCGGCTTATAGCGCTGGATGACGATCGGCCCGTTGCGGCCGTGGATCGGATCGTCGCCAAAATTGACGTCGTTCTCGATCGCGATGAACAGCGGCAGCACATCCGCCCACGACCAGCCCTTGTTTCCCATCGCGGCCCAACGATCGAAATCGAACGGGGCGCCGCGCGCTGCGATCGTCGCGTTGATCATCGATGTGCCGCCGACCAGGCGTCCGCGAGGCACTCGCAAGCTGCGTCCGCCCAATGTGCCGGCGCCGTCGGTATTGGTGAGATCCCAGTCGAACTCCGGAATCCCGGCGGCGCCGCGCCAATGGTGCTCGCCGCTGAAAGTAAAGAGCGGCGGCACGGTTTCCTCTAGCGGGAAATCGGGGCCGGCCTCGAGCAGCAGGACTTTACGCGAGGGATTTTCGGACAGACGCGCCGCGACAACGCCCCCGCTCGAGCCCGCGCCGACAACGATGACATCATAGTGGTCCACGGGACCTCTCCCACGCGCACTTCTCGGCGCGGCTTCGGATTCTGCGTTTTTAAAGAGACATCGCAGAAGTCGTCACGATCCTGGGCGATCCGCGGCGATCTGACGCTCATCTCAGCCGGGCGAGCTAGCCCGCCCGGCTTCCGCGCAAATGCGACTACTTCGCGGCCGCCTCGACATTATCCTTGTTGTAGACCGTGAACGGTCCCATCAGGATCCGCAGGCCCTTGGCGCGGGTCGGGTCCTTGGTGATCGTGTATTCGCCCATGCGGCCGGCCTTGAACTTCGCGCCCTCTTCAGCTTTGAGCGCGTCGGTCGCGAGCATATAGGCCGTGTAATAGGTGAGGTAGCCGAGATCGACGAAGCTCCACAGCGCGAACTCCGGCGCGCAGCCGTTCTTGGTGTAGGCGAGCATTTCGCTCGGGAGGCCAAGGCCGCTGACCTTGACCTTGTCGCAGAGCTTCTCGTCCTGCAACGCCTTGGCGGCGGCGACGATGCCGACCGAGGTCGGCGTCATGATCACCTTGAGGTCAGGATATTTGTCGACGAGGGCCTGCGCCTGCGTATAGCTTTTTTCCGACTCGTCGTTGCCGTAAACGGTGTCCACTAGATCGAGCTTCGCGTATTTGGGGTCCTTCAGCGCCGTCTTCATTGCGGCGATCCAGGCATTCTGGTTGGCGGCGTCGGGCGAAGCCGAGAGGATGGCGAACTTGCCGCCGCCGGGGCCCGTGAGGTCAAGCGTCATGTCGGCCATGACCTTGCCGATCGCGGCAAAGTCGACCTGAGCGACGAACACGTCTTCGCCCTCGGACGAGGGGATCGGCGAGTCCCAGGTCACGACCTTGATGCCTTTGGCCTGGGCCGCTTTCGCCGCCGGCACGATTTGGTCGCCGGAGTTGTTCGAAATCATGATCGCCTTCACGCCCTGGGTTGTGGCGTTGGTGACGATCTCGATCTGTCCGGCGACGCTGTTTTGCGGCGTCGGACCGAGGAACTGCAGCGGGGTCGGGTTCTGCAGCTCCTTTGCCGCTTCCTCAGCCCCCTTGTGCGCCTGGTCGAACGGCAGAATCCCAAGGAATTTCGGCAGCAGGACCATGCTGACCGCCTTACCCGGCGTCGCCATGGCGTCCTGCGCCAGCGCGCACTGAGGCAGCGCCGCCAGCCCCGCCAGCGCCGCAGCGCCCATCAGAAATTTTGTCATGTTTCTCTCCCTCTCCATTTGTTGGTCAACTCTTGCCACATATTCGGGATCAACACCGAGAGGATGAGAAGCCCCCCGATCACATAGTTCTGGGTGTTGCCGGTTATGTCGGCAAGGCCCATTCCGTTGCGAAGGTTCAAGATCACAAGAAGAGCAAGGCCAACCCCAACGAGATTGCCCTTGCCGCCGAAGATACTGACCCCTCCCAAAAGGACGGCGGTGATGACGTCGAGTTCGAAGCCCTCCGCCATGTCTCCGCGTACCGACCCCAGGCGCGCAGCATACAGAATTCCGGCAAGCGCCGCCACAAAGGCCGAGCCAACGAACAAGGCCGCTTTAACCAGGCCTACCCGCACGCCGGAATAGCGGGCGGCCTGAGCGTTGCTTCCGACGACATAGACAAGGCGGCCGAAGGCGGAGCCGTGGAGGACAATGGCGAAGAAGATGAAGAGTACGAAGAAAATCGCAATCGCTGCTGTGAGGGGACCGATCAACGCTTGTTGCCCGATCGTGTTGAACCAATCGGGAAAGCCGCCGATCGCGCGGTCTTCCAACAAGATGCGCGCGACGCCCCGATAGCCGATAAGGCCTGCAAGCGTGACCGCAAGCGATGGCAGGCCGACCCTTGCGATCCAAAAGGCGTTGTTGAGGCCCGCGAGAATTCCTGCGCCGAGGGCGGCAAGGATAGCGGCCGGCATCGGTACGCCGGCGTGGAACGTCCAGGCCATGACGCAAGCCGCGAGGCCCATCACGGAAGCGACCGAAAGATCGATCTCTCCGCCGATGATGACGAGCGCCATTGTCAGCGCGACGATACTTTTCTCGATCGACAGCTGAAACAGATTGACGAAATTTCCAACGCTGAGGAAGTAAGGCGAACCGACGCTGTTGAATGCGATGATCGCGACGAGCAGCGCGAGCATCAGCGCTTCCCAGCTTTTGAGCGTCCCAACTGCGCTCATTGTGGCGATGCGCTTTGTTCGCTGGAAACAGAGTCCGCTTCCTTCGCCATCAACTTTAACTCGGCGCCGCCCCAAAGGCGCCGCAGGCGCTGCAAGATCACCGCGTCGCTCGCCACGGCTAACAAGATGAGGAGGCCAAGCACCGCGTCGAGCCAGAACTCACTGATGCCCAGGCGGAAGAGGCTCTGCTCGAGCGTGCCGATCATCACCGCGCCGAGCATTGCGCCCGTGACCGTTCCAGAACCGCCAAAGACATTGACGCCGCCGACCACGACCGCGGCGACCACACTGAGCTCCAGGCCGCGTCCCGCTTCGACCGTAATGTTGCCGAAGCGCGCGAGAAGCATGAAGCCGGCGAGGCCGGAGAGCGCGCCGCAGATAACGAAGGCGAGGAAGACAACGCTCTTTATCGGCAGCCCAATGAGTTGCGCCGCCTCGGGGTTTGATCCGATCGCGTAGAAGCGTCGGGCAAAACTCAAATAGGTCGTGCCTATCTGGAATACCACGACGATGACGAGCGCAAGCATGAACAGGGCCCGAATGTCGAGGCTGCCGATCGGCGCGACGTTGACCAATGGAAGATCGATAAGCCACTGGGGCAAGCTGTCGGTCGTCACGGTCTTGGCGCCGGACAGGTCGACGAGCACGCCGCGGTAGATCGCCAGCGTTCCGAGTGTCACGACGACCGCGGGCACCTTGCCCCAGGCCACGATCACGCCGTTGACGACGCCCAGCCCCGCACCCAGCGCGATCGCGATCGCAACCGCGAGGATGGGGTTTATGCCATTGTGGCTGGCGATCAGCGTCCCGACAAAATAGGCGGTGAAGCCGACGATCGACCCCACGGAGAGGTCGATATTGCGCGTCAGCACAACGAGGGTCTGGCCGACGGCGACGACCGTGATGATTGCGACGCTCGACGCAATCCGATTGAACGTGCGGAAGCTATAGTAGTTGTCGATGAACGACCCGAAGAACACAATGGCCGCCAAGATGAGGACCAGCAGGCTCAACTCGCGGATCTGCTCCGGGCGAACCCGGCGCTTGAGCCAGTTCATGACGGTCTTCCATCGATCGAGTCCGTCGATCTCTGGCCCATGGCCGCGGTCATGACGGTCTCCTCATTGGCTTCGGCGCGATCGAGTATCGCCATCTGCCGCCCTTCTCGCATGATGAGAACACGGTCGCTAAGGACCAGCACTTCGGGCAGGTCAGAGGAGATTACGATGACGCCGATGCCCTCTGCCGCGAGCTGGCCGATGATCGCATGCACTTCGGCTTTGGAGCCGACGTCAACCCCGCGCGTCGGCTCGTCGAGAATTAAGACCGAGGGGTTAGTGTTGAGCCACTTGCTCAACATAACCTTCTGCTGATTGCCACCCGAGAGCTTGGCGACCTCGAGATCGACCGAGGGCGTGCGGATCGCGAGCCGGTCGCGAAAGGTGTCAGCTGTTCGGCGCTCCAAACCCGTCCGGACAAGGCCGAGGCGACTGAGGTACCGACGCAGAACCGGCAACGTGATGTTGGCGAAGATCGACATCGGGAGAACGAGGCCGAGTTGGCGACGGTCCTCCGAAACATAGGCTATGCCCAAACTCATGCCGTCTCGCGCCGTGCGGACGGTGACCGGCTTTCCGCCGAGGAGGATCCTTCCAGAAGTGGCAGGTTCGATGCCGAAAAGGGCGAGCCCAACATCGGTCCGACCTGCGCCGATAAGGCCCGCGAAGCCAAGCACCTCGCCGCGGTGGAGATCGAAGTTAACGCCTTCGAATACGCCCTGGCGTCCCAGATCCGCCACTGAAAGAACGACATCCTTTCGGGCGCAGGTCGTCCTCGCCTTGGTCAAATCAATCTCCCGCCCGACCATGTCGGCGATTGCGCGTTGTGGCGTCGCTTCGAGCCGCGTGCGAGTCGATATCAGCCTCCCATCGCGGAAGACCGTGATCTTGTCGGCGATCTCGAACACCTCCTCCATGCGATGGCTGACAAACAGGATTGCAACGCCCTGCCTCTTCAGATCGCGGACCAGCTTGAAAAGCTCTTGGGCCTCATGTGCAGACAGCGACGCGGTCGGCTCATCCATGATCAGAACACGAACGTTCAGGGAAATAGCCTTGGCGATCTCGACCGACTGTTGCGCGGCCAGCGTCAGGCCGCGGGCTGGCTTTCGCACGTCAAGCGTCATGCCCAGTTCGGCGAGGATCTTCTCGGCCTCGCGAAACATCTCTCGCCACCCGACCACGGCGCCGCGATCCTGGTGGCTGATGAAGATATTCTCGGCGACGTTGAGATCAGGAAACAACAGCGGTTCTTGATAAATGGCGGCGACGCCGAGCCGTTGCGCCTCGGCGGCGCTGCGAATCGTGACTGGCTGGCCGCCCAAAAGGATCTGGCCGCTATCGGGCTGATGTACGCCGGTTACGATCTTGATGAGCGTCGACTTGCCGGCGCCGTTCTCGCCAAGCAGGGCATGAATCTCACCGGCGTGCAGCGAAAGCGAGACGTCCTCGAGCGCCTGTGTCGCGTCGAAACGCTTGGCGACTCCACGAATCTCCAGGATCGGCGCGACGACTACCGCTCCGTCGGCAAGCCCCAGCCCCTCGCTCATCCTGCTAACGTCCGCCGGTCACGTCGATTATTGCGCCAGTGACATAGGATGAAGCGTCGCTCAAGAGCCAGACAATCGCCTCGGCGATTTCCTTCGCCGTTCCCGGGCGGCCGAGCGGAGTTGAAGCGCCGATCTTATATGGCCGTTCGGGCTCGCCGTAAGTCGCGTGAATCTCGGTTTCGATGACTCCAGGACGGATCGCATTGACGCGCACGCCTTCACGGCCCAATTCCTTTGACAAGCCGAGCGCCATTGCATCGACCGCGGCTTTTGAGCCGGCGTAGTCGACGTAAGTGTCGGGCGCGCCGATCCGCGAGGCGACCGAAGAAATCAGGACGATCGAACCGCCGTTGCCGCCGCGGCTTTTGTTCATCCGTCGCGCGGCTTCGCGCGCGACCAGATATGCGCCCAGCACGTTCACGTCGAAAACCTTCCGCATCCGCTCGACGCTCATGTCGACGAGGCGCGACGACGTTGCTGCGACACCGGCATTGACGACAACGCCATCGAGAGCCCCAAGCGCCTTTGTCGTCGCCTCGAACATGGCGATGACATCGCTCTCGCTCGACACGTCTCCGGCCACCGCGACGGCCTTTCCTCCCGAACGTTCCACCTCGGCGACAGCGGATTGCGCAGCCGCTTTGTCCTTCAGGTAGTTGACGCCGACCGACCAGCCGCGCTGAGCAGCGAGCAGGCAAGTCGCGCGTCCGATGCCGCGCGAGCCGCCGGTAACGAGAATAGTCTTGGACATGGCGCTCGACTCTCTACCCGAAGCGATTGAAGCCGCATCGAGCTCCATCCGGCAAGATTGGCGCAGTCGCAAAGCATTTGCAACGGCAACGCCAGGGAGAGGTCCTTCGATCGCCGGCGACCTTGACCAGACTTCTGTCGGCAGGCGAAGCTGCGGCGCAAATTGCCGGGGAGGACTATCACCGATGAAGATCGCAATTCTTGGCGGCGGCGGCGCCATGGGCGGCCAGTTCGGTGGCTATCTGGCGCGCTCGGAGAAGACGTCGTTCTCGTCGACGTGTCGCAGGCGTCGGTCGACGCCATCAATCGCAACGGTCTTGCGATCGAAGAGAAGGATGGGTCGACAGCCACGCTCCGCGTCAAGGCTTCATCGGAACCGAGCGATATCGGCCCAGTCGATCTCATCGTCAATTTCGTCAAATGCTACAACACCGAGGCGGCGATCACGGCGGCGGGGCCTATGCTCGGAGCCAGCACCGCGATCCTGACGCTCCAGAACGGCTGGGGCAACGCGGACCGGATCGCTGCGGTGGCAGGCAGATCGCGGGTAATGGTCGGACTCACTTATCATTCGGGCACGCTTCTTGGCCCGGGCCGCGTCAAACATTCCGGAAATGGAATGACTCACGTGGGCGAGCTCGACGGCTCTCAGTCGGGGCGGCTTAAGACCGCAGTGGCGGCCTTTCGCAAGGCCGGCATCGAGACGACGGCCTCTTCGCGCATCATTGACGAAATATGGAAGAAACTGGCTCTGAACGTCTGCACTCTGCCGACGGCGGCGCTCCTCCATTTTACGGCGGACGAACTTATCCAGCACGAAGGGTCGCTCGCGCTGATGGAAGGTCTGCTTGCCGAGGTCGTGGCGGTCGCGAAGGCGCAAGGGATCAACCTCGATCGGTCCGAGCGCTGGCAGGCAATCACCAGCCTGCTCAAGCAGGCGATCGGCGCGCGCGCCTCCATGCTCCAGGATGTGGAAGCGAACCGGCAGACGGAAATTGATGTCGTCAATGGCGCGATCGTTGAGGCCGGCAAGCGGAACTCGGTGCCTACGCCGTTCAATGACGCAATGGTCTGGATGGTGAAGAGCCTGCAAGCCAAGTATCTCGCGGCGGCCAAGCAGCGATAGCGATAGCGTTTGATGACACGCCGCCGCGGCGGGTCACTCTGCGGGCGGACTCTGCAACCACTCTGGAGCGTGTGGGATGCCCTGTATGGTCCAGCCGCCGTCGACGATGATGGTCTGGCCGGTCACGTAGGAGGCTTCGTCGCCGGCGAGATAGCGCACGGCATTGGCAATTTCCTGCGTGGCGGCGAGGCGTTTCATCGGCACGCGCGCCACCATCCAATCCTCCTGCAACGATCCGTCCGCTAGTCCTTGATCGATCAACTTGGTCCGAGTGAAGCCCGGCGCGACTGCATTGACCCGAATACCGACGGAGGCGACTTCAAGCGCCAACGCTCGAGTGAGGCCGAGAATCCCAGCCTTTGCCGCGCAATAGGCGCCCCGTCCCGGCAGCCCGACAAACGCCGCGGTCGATGCGATGCTGACGATCGCGCCGCCCTTGCCGCGCGCCGCCATGCGCGGGACCGCTTCGGACGCGCAGAGGAAGAACCCGTTGAGATGGGTCGAGACGACCGCCGAGAAGTCAGCGAATGAAATCTTGCCCACAAGGCCGACACGCTGGATGCCGGCGTTGTTGACGAGAATGTCGATCTGGCCTGCCTGTGCATCAATCGCCTTGAAGGCTTGAGCAACGCTGGCTGGGTCGGTCACGTCGGCTTCGAGATAGGCGACGTCCTTGCGCGGCTCCTCGGCGGCGATCTTGTCGAGGGAAAAAACGCGCGCGCCGTCGGCAATCAACCTCTCGACGATCGCGTCGCCGATGCCGCGCGCGGCGCCGCTCACAACGGCTACGCGGCCCGCAAGCGAACTGGCCAATGGTTCCTCCTTCGCCCCTATCCCGTCCGTTCAATACATCAGCCAGCCGCCGCTGACATTGATGGTCGCGCCGGTGACGTAGCCGGCATGGTCCGAGGCGAGAAACAGCACTGCGCCGGCCAGTTCCGACGGCGCCGCCATCCGTCCGAGCGGTATTGCCGCGACGGTCGCCGCCAACGCCTCGTCGGTCATTCCGCTGCGCATCATCGCCGTATCCGCGGCGCCGGGCGAGACCGCATTGACCGTTATGTTGTCCTTCGCGAACGAACGGGCGAGCCCGCGGGTCATCGAGACGATGCCGCCCTTGGTCGCGGCATAAGCCACTGAACCGCCGAAGCCGCCGCTCCAAAACCCTTGCGAGGTGAAGTTGATGATGCGCCCTCCACGCCCCTGTCGTCGAAAGGCCCGAGACGCCGCCTGATTGAGGAAGAATGTCGATTTGAGGTTGATGTCATGCTGAAAGTCCCAGTCGGCCTCGGAGACTTCGTCCACGCTCGCGCGGCGCACAAGGACCGCCGCGGCGCAGACGAGGACGTCGAGGCCGCCAAGCGCGCCGACGACGGTTTCGACGAGCCTCGGATGACCCGCCACTGGGCGCAGATCGGCGGCCAAGGGCAGATGCGGACCGCCCTCCATCTCGGCGACCACCGCTCTGACTTTGTCTTCCGCTAGATCGACCACTGCGACCCGGGAGCCTGCCGCGCCGAAGGCCAACGCCACTTCCCGCCCGATGCCGCCGGCCCCGCCGGTAACGAGGACGCGCTTGCCTTCGAGCCCTGACGCCAGATTCCAAGTCATCGCTGGCTCACTCCGTCAGGCAGATAAGCCAAGGGCTCCTCGATGTAACAGGAATGAGCCTCGCCGATGAATTTCGCCCGATCCTCGATCAGTATTTCGCGAAACGGATCGGTGGCGAAGGCCCGGTCGGCATCGGCGATGCTGTCGAACCAGGTCTCGCCAACGCCGTCCCACTGAGCTTCCGCCGGAACGCAGCGATCGACGCGGCTGAAACGCAATCCGCGCAATCCGGGAAGCTGGCGAATGATCTCCGCGTGGCGTCCGGTCCAATGCGAGAAGAATTCCTGCGGGCTAAGGTCCGACCTGCGGCGAATGAAGCTGACGCGCCTGATCATGATCAATCATTTCCTTACGCGCGCCGGGGGCTGGAACAGCTCGAGTGTGATGCCGTCGTGGATGCGCAAATATGCAACGCGCGCGCCGACGTTCGGCCCGCCGTCGACCTCGACCGGGCCCTCACGGCTCACGGGCTTTGCGCCGCAATCGACAGCGTGCTCCCACGCAAGGAGCGCATCTTCGACAGCGAGGCAAAGATGGATATTGCCCGGATTTGCTGTTGCCTCCGAGTTACTGCTCTTGTCCGGAGCTTCATAGTCCAGAAGTTCCAGAATCACTCCACCTGGCAGCTCTACGAATGCTCCCTTGATCGAAACGCCGGGGATGCCGATGATCTTCGCCAGATACGGCCGGTTCAGCAGCTCGCGCCAAAGTGCGGGCGCCCCGAGGAAACGTTCCCAGAACGCCAGCGCATCATCGATGCTGGCGACGCTCATGCCGACATGATGAACCGCGGTCGCGGTCGCGACCCTTCCCGGTTTGGCTATCGTGTCGGCCAAGGCCGTCTCCTCGAGCTCAAATTCTGAAAAGTCTTTCGGCGTTGCGCGAGAACATCGCCAGCTGCTCATCCCCGGTGAAGCCGGAGATGATCTTCGCATAAGCGTTGACCAAATCGGGATAGGAGCTGAACATCCGGTCGACCGGCCAATTGGTGCCGAAGACGACGCGGT
>JBAUXQ010000257.1:0-4218 GCA_049584355.1 Roseiarcus sp.
AGCGTGTCGTTGCCATAGCGCGAGAAGTGCGCAAGTCTCGGTGCAATTCCCTATTTAGCAGGGAAGTGTCGGGCAATTGAACTTCGGTCCGACCAAAGTCCAAGCACAGGGAGCACGTTCAAATGGCGAAACATCCTGCGACCGAGCATCATCACACCGCGGCCAGTCATCACCATGCCGCCGCGCATCACCATCATCAGGCTGAGCATCACCACGCGATGGGCGAACACGAAGAGGCGAAGCACCACGCGAAGGCTGCCAAGGAACATAGCGAG
This sequence comes from Roseiarcus sp., assembly GCA_049584355.1. Classification (GTDB taxonomy): domain Bacteria; phylum Pseudomonadota; class Alphaproteobacteria; order Rhizobiales; family Beijerinckiaceae; genus Roseiarcus. Next base: position 276 of record JBAUXQ010000257.1, read on the forward strand.
CTCGCCCACAAGCATACCGATACTGCGCATACGCATTCGCACAAATAACCTGGGCCTGAGGACGTCTGGACGCGCGTCTTTGCGTCCTCGGAGAATGCCTTACGACGGCAACTCGGCGTCATTGCGAGCGCAGCGAAGCAATCCAGTGGAACGTAGGGATCCCGCGACTCCTGGATCGCCACGTCGCTTCGCTCCTCGCGATGACGATTCCGTCTGAACGCGGCATGCCGCGGCGCCGTGTCCTGTCGGCCGGTTTCGATCGCGGCGGCCCGCTCCAGCAAGGCGTTCCCGCCGCTCCAGCGCTCCGCGCCCATCAATCCAGGAAGGTGACGACGCCGGTGTCCAGATTGTAGATCGCCGCGACGACTTTCACCTTTCCCGCGCTCACCAGGCCGGCGACGATGGCGCTCACGGTCGGGGCCTGCGCCGCGGTCCGCTTCGCGCTCTCCTTGGCGGCGTTGTCGACGAAGTCGCCGGGCTGGTCGCGCACCGCGAGCGCCGCTGGCACGATCGGCTCGATCATCCGGCCGATCACGCCAGGATAGGTCGCGTTCTTGGTCACCACATCGCAGGCTGCTTTCACCGCGCCACAGGCGGTATGAGCGAGGATGACGACGAGCGGGGAGCCGAGGACAGCGGCGCCATATTCGATGGTGCCGAGGGTACCGATGTTGATGAGATTGCCAGCGTCGCGGGCGATGAAAAGTTCGCCGACCCCTTGACCGCCGAAAATAAGTTCCGGAGGCACACGACTGTCGGCGCAGCCGACAATCGTCGCCCAGGGCGCCTGGTGCCCGGCGACGGCGCTGCGGCTTTTGGCGAGGTCGATCGAACAAAGCTCTGGCTTACTCACAAAGCGCTCATTGCCCGATTTGAGCGCCGCGAGCGCGTCCGCGGGCGAGAGCGCGGTCGGCGCCCCTTCGGCCGCGCGCGCCTGGCCTGACATGCCGCCGAGCCCCAGCGCGACGACCCCCGCGGCCGCGAAGCGCATCAGATCCCGGCGGCCGATTCCCTCATTTTCGCAATTGACGCACATCGTTGACCTCCCTTTGCGCCAGCCCGCGCACGGGGCTGAGCGTCAGATTGATGAACTGATCCCGGTTGCGACGACGCATTGGACGTCGCGGCTGGGGTTTTGAGGCGAAAGAATAATCGCCGCTACTGGACGAGCTTGGTTCTGAGGCGGCCGTATTCGTCGGCCGTAATCGAGCCGGCCGCCTTCAGCTTGTCGAGCTTCACGATCTCGTCTGCTGCGCTAAACCCGACGATATGGCGCAACTCTTCCCTGGCCTCACTGGCCTGGGCCTTATTTCGCTCGGCCATGCCCCGTCCCTGGGTGAGAAAATAGGCGAAGACGCCGAGGTAGGAAAACAGGATGAAAGCGATCACCCACAGCACCTTGGCGAAGCCGGACACGTCATGCCGGCGGAACAGGTCGCCCGTCGCGACGATGAGCAACCAGAACCACAATATGAACATGAATATCGTGAAGGCGTCCGCGACGAAATTTGAAAAGGTGAATCCGCCATCAAAGAGCATAGTCGTTCCTCCCGCCCTGCCCGCGTTCAAATCATTCTAGATCAGTGCGAGCCGGATTCACAGCGCCGGCGCCTCAGGGGCGCCCGCGAGGCGACTCATTCGCGCGTGATCTCGACTTTGTCGGGATAGAACGCAAGGTGCGACGCGATTTCCGCGACCTCGGTCTTCGGCGTCTCGTAGGTCCACACCGCATTGTCGTCGCGAGCCTCGCCATCGGCGATCGAGTAATAGTTCGCCTCGCCCTTGTAGGGACAGGTGGTGACGCGCGCCGTCCGCTTGAGCGCGCTCATGTCCATGTCGGCGCGAGGCACGTAGACGACCGGGGGATAGTTCGCTTCGCGCAGTTCGAGCGCGCGCTTGCTGTCGCCGATCGTGCGCCCGCGCCAGACGACGCGCACGCGCTCGGCGATCGGCCCGATGGTGATCGGGTGATCCTTGGTTCCCGCCATAGTCAAGTTCGCCATGTTCGTCTCCTGAGCTTTAGAGAAAGTTGCTCCGACTTGGAGTCGTCATTGCGAGGAGCGTTAGCGACGAAGCAATCCAGGGGAACGTAAGGCCCCGACGTTCTCTGGATTGCTTCGCTTCGCTCGCAATGACGGGTCTGGTTCCACCCAAATGCAACATGTCTTTAGTTCCTTAGGCGTGCCCCACCACCGGCTTGCAATGATAGGGCTCCTCGAGCCTGGCGATGGTGCGGGCGTCGAGCTTGAGCTCGGTCGCCGCGACCGCGTCGGCGAGGTGATGCGGCTTCGAGGCGCCGATGATCGGCGAGGTGACGAAAGGCTTCGACAGCACCCAGGCGAGCGCGACCACCGCGGGCCTGGTGTTCAGCTTTTCCGCCGTCTCGAGGACCCGTTTGCGGATCGCCTCGTCCTGCCGCGACCCCAGGCCAAGGGTGACGCTGAACGGGTCGGTGCGGCCTCGCACCGTCGACGCGCCCTCGCCGATGCCCGAGCCGGCGAGATAGCCGCGCGCCATCGGCGACCATGGGATGACGGCGATCCCGTCGTGAGCGCAGAGCGGCATCATCTCGCGCTCTTCCTCGCGATAGACGAGGTTATAGTAGTTCTGCATCGACACGAACTGCGCGTGGCCCCTGGCGCGCGCGATGTCGAGCATGCGCGCAAACTGCCACGCGTACATCGACGACGCGCCGATATAGAGCGCCTTGCCGGCGCGCACGACGTCGTTCAGCGCCTCGAGCGTCTCCTCCATCGGCGTCAGCGGATCGAAGCGGTGAATCTGGTAGAGGTCGACGTAGTCGGTGCCGAGGCGCCTCAGCGAGGCGTCGATCGCCTCCATGATGTGCTTGCGCGACAAGCCCTTGGCGTTGACCCCCGGCCCCATCGCCCCATGCACCTTGGTCGCGATCACCACCTCCGGCCGCTTGGCGTATTCCTTGAGCGCGCGTCCGACGATTTCCTCGCTCGCGCCTTGCGAATAAACGTCCGCTGTGTCGAAGAAATTAATGCCTTTCTCGAGCGCCTCACGAATGAAGGGGCGCGAGGCCTCTTCCTCGAGCACCCACTCGCGCCATTTTGTCGAGCCGTAGGTCATGCAGCCGAGACAGATCTTCGACACCTGCATGCCCGTCTTGCCGAATTTCACGGTTTCCATCCGCAGGTCCTCTCATTTGCGATTGCCTCAATGATAAATCCATTCGTAGGCTCGCGGCAAAGAGGCGACCAGGAGCGGGAGATCAATCAAACGTGAACAGCAAGCGCCCGTCCTCGAACAGGGCTCCGGCCGCGGCCTGGGATTTCTGGATTGACCGCGGCGGCACCTTCACTGACGTGATCGGGCGCGATCCGCGCGGGCGGCTCAATCCGATGAAGCTCCTGTCCGAGAGCCCGGCCTATCCCGACGCGGCGGTCGAGGCGATCCGCCGTCTGCTGGGACTCGCTTCGGGCGAGGCGATCCCCGCCGGGGCGATCCGGGTCGTCAAGATGGGAACGACGGTCGCGACCAACGCGCTGCTCGAACGGCGCGGCGAGCGCACGCTGCTGGTGACGACGCGCGGCTTCCGCGACGCGCTCGAGATCGGCTACCAGGCGCGGCCGAAAATCTTCGCCCGCAACATTCAGAAGCCGGAGCAGCTCTATTCGGGGGTGATCGAGATCGATGAGCGAGTGCTCGCCGACGGGACCGTCGAGGCCACGCCCGATCCCGAGCGCGTCCGCGCCGCACTCGCCGGAGCGAGGGCCCAGGGCTATGACGCCGTCGCAATCGTGTTCATGCACGCCTACCGCTATCCGGCGCACGAGCGCATGGTGGCCAAGATCGCGCGCGATCTCGGATTTGCCCAGGTCTCGGAAAGCCATGTCGCGTCTGCGCTCATCAAGCTCGTCGGGCGCGGCGATACGACGGTGGTCGACGCCTATCTGTCGCCGATCCTGGCCCGCTA
>JBAUXQ010000258.1:0-23929 GCA_049584355.1 Roseiarcus sp.
GCGTCTCGGCGCCGACGTGCTCGACGTCTCCCACGGCATCGGCCTCGACGACCGCATCGGGCGCAGGTTCCTCAATCCCGGCCCGGGCTTCGGCGGCTCGTGCTTCCCCAAGGATACGCTCGCGCTCACCAAGCTCGCCGCCGACGCCAAAGCGCCGATCCGGCTGGTCGAAACGCTGGTCGACGTCAATGACAAGCGCAAGACGGCGATGGCTGCCAAGATCGTCGCCGCCTGCGGCGGCTCGGTCGCGGGAAAACGGATCGCGGTGCTAGGTCTCACCTACAAGCCCAAGACTGACGACATGCGCGACGCCCCCAGTCTCGTCATCGTGCCTGAGCTGCAGGCGGCGGGCGCTCGCGTCGTCGCCTACGACCCGGAGGGCCTTCGAACGGCGAAACCGCTGCTGCCCGGCGTCGAGTTCGCGGACAACGCCTACGCCTGCCTCAAGGGCGCGGACGCGGCGGTCGTCGTCACCGAATGGGACGAGTTCCGGGCCCTCGACCTCGCGCGCGTCAAGGCAAGCCTGGCCGCGCCGATCATGGTCGATTTGCGCAACATCTATCCGATAAAGGCGATGAAGGCGCTCGGATTTCGCTACGTCTGCGTTGGCCGGGGGTTCGGCGGCGAGGGCTGACGCTCACGGCGGCCGCGATTGGCGACGTGAGCAAATGCGCTGTCCTTGACCAAACCCGCAAATTCCGCAATCGAAAGTCGCTCATGCCGCCGCCGCGTCAATCCCGGTCCTGTGTCATCATCGTCGAAAATCTGCCGGTCCCGTTCGATCGGCGGGTCTGGCAGGAGGCACAGGCCCTTGCCCGCGCCGGGTGGCTGGTCTCGGTGATCTGCCCGGCCAATGCCGCCTATCCGAAGCGATTCGAGGTCATCGACGACATTGCGATCTACCGCCATCCGCTGCCGCTCGAGGGGCGCGGGGCGCTCGCTTACTTCCGCGAATACTCGGCGGCCCTCGTTCACGAATTCCGGCTCTTGATCAAGGTTCACCGGGAGCGCGGCTTTTCGATCATCCAGGCCTGCAATCCGCCCGACCTCATCTTTTTGGTCGCCGCGCCGTTCAAGCTCATGGGCAAGAAGTTCATCTTCGATCAGCACGATGTCGGGCCCGAACTGTTCATTGTCAAATACGGCCACAAAGGCTTTCTCTATCGGGCGCTCATGTTTTTCGAGCGCATGAGCTACGCGATGGCGGATTTCGTCATCACCGCCAACGCGACGTTCAAGGATTTGGCCGTCAGCCGCGGCGGCAAGGCGCCGTCGCTGATCGAAGTCGTCTATGGGGTGCCCGACCGAAGCGCATTCATCGCGTTGAGCCCGAGCCCGGATTGCGAGATGGGCGCAAGTTCGTGCTCGGCTATCTCGGCATCATCAACGAGCAGGACGGCGTCGATCATTTCGTGCGCGCGGTCGCCGATCTGGTCAAGGTCAAGGGATTTCGCGATTTTTCCGCGGTTGTCGTCGGCTCCGGCCCCGCCCTCGAATCGGTGCGGGAGCTCGCGAGTTTGCTCGGCGTCGAAGACTTCATCCGCTTCACCGGCTATCTGAGCGGCGAGCGGCTTCTCGCGCATATCAGCGCCTTCGACATCGGCGTCATTCCCGATCCGTTCAATGAGGCCAACGACGTGATGAGCATGAACAAGGTGTTTGAATATTGCGCCTTGGGGATCCCGACCGCTTGCTATCCGCTTCGGGAGACCGAGCGGCTTCTGGGCGAGGCGGGGGTCTACGCGCCGACGCTCGATCCGGCCGGGCTCGCCGCCGCCTGCCTCAGCCTGATGCAGGACGACGGCTTGCGCCAGCGCTCCGCGGCGGCGGGGGCGAAGCTTTCGGCGGAGACTTTCGTGTGGGAGAACGAAGCGCGGAAGTATGTCGAGACTTATGAACGGGCGCTGGCGACGATATCCGCGGGCGCTGTCGAGCCGGCGGGTCCGAGCGCCGGCTGAGCGGGACCGCCGCCTCGCAACTCTGGTTCATCGCCTTCGCGCTGACCGAGGCGGCGCCGGTAAGGACGCTCGCGCTGATCGAGGCGCCGATGGCCCAGGTCGTGTCGCTCAAGATGTTCCGCGAGCCGCCGAGCTTGCGCGAGGGGCTGGGCATGAGCCTGATCGTCATCGCAGCTGGGATCCTCTCGTCTGGACTTCGGCGTGACGCCGCCGAGGCGCGAACTCCCCATCCGCCCCGGATTACACAAATGCTGAATGTTGAAATTCCAAAGCCAGCAAAAAAAATCAAAACAGCAGAGACGAAGTTTTTTCGTCGCCGACAATCCCGCGCATGTTCAAAATTCTCCAAACATGCACTTTAGCACGAGCAATACTTCTGGAAAAGGAAAAAATGGCCGGCGCTTCGAAGCGGTCAGGCAAGCCGTTGAAAAGATGAGCATTTACCCTCCCCTCGGGCTCTTCGAAAAACCAAAAAGAGGCCGGGAGCCGGCGCGCCGCCGGGCGGCCTTGTCGGGCAGAAACCCCAGGCTTCCGCATCTTTCGAGTGGAATTAACAGGGAGTTTTTCCGCCGTTAACAGGGATCTTTCTTCACTTAACAGGAGGCTTTTTTAGCCGAGCAGGGCCTTTTTCGACGACGAGCAGCGATCGTTGTCGCTCACCCCTCATGGGGGAACGCCCTGGCCTCGCGGCGGCTACGGCTTCGCCGGCGCGGGCGGCCCGAGGGGCGGGAGACTCTTGAGGTAAACGGCGATCGCCTGGCGATCGGACTCGGGCAGCTCGGCCAGATTGCGGACCACCGCCGTCATGCCGGCGCCGAGGACGTCGCCAACGGGCGTGAACCCGCTGGTCAGCGCTTCGACGATGTCAGCGGTGGTCCAGTCGAGGAAGCCGCCGCTTCTCAAGCTCGGCGACTTGCCATGGCCGTCCGGCAAGGGCGCCCCGGCGAGCGCCCGCGTCTCGTCCATTTCGCCGAGGAGCCCGCGCGGGGTGTGACATTCGCCGCAATGGCCGGGGCCCTCGACCAGGTAGCGGCCGCGGTTCCATTGCGCGCTTTGGCCGGGATCGGGACGAAGGCCGGCGTTGTCGAAATAGAGCAGCTTCCACAAGCCCACGGCGCGGCGAATGGAAAACGGAAACGCGAGGTCGTTCGCCGGCGCCCGGCCTGGAACCGCCGGCAGGGTGCGCAGGAACGCGATGAGATCAGCAACGTCCTGCGGCGTCATCCGCTGGTAGGACGAATAGGGGAACGCCGGGTAGAGGTGCGAGCCGCCCCGGGAAACGCCCGAAAGCACGGCGTTGGCGATATCGACCGGACGCCAGCTCCCGATGCCGTCGGCCGGATCGCTCGAGATGTTCGGCGGATAGAACGACCCGAACGGCGTCTTGAGCTCGAGCCCGCCGCCGAGCCGCAACGGGTCATCCTGGCCTGGCGACTTGTGGCAGGATTCGCACCCGCCGGCGAAGAATACGAGCCGCCCGGCCGCGGCGTCGCCGGCGAGGCCGAGCGCCTGCCACTCAGCCGCGGTGTAGCGAGGTTTCGGCGCCGACAGGACCCACGCCAGCGCGGCGCCGGCGACCACCAGCAGCGCGAGGATGAGGACGACCCGCTTCATCGCCGCGCGAGCTCGAGTCTCAGCCGCTCTTGGCCTTGTAGAGTTCGTGACAGGCGCCGCAATTCTGGAAGACGGCCGGCGCGAGCTTCTTGAAGCTCGCCTCATCGACAATCCCCGCCTGGGCTGCGGCGACATCCTTGGTGAATTTGGCGAAGCGCGCGTCGAAGTCCGCCTTGTTTTGCCAAATAGCCGGCAGCGCCGCGGTGCCGCCGCCGGTCTTGCTGTCGTCCGGAAACAGCGCCGCCGACTTCGACGCGCCCTCGTAGAGCGTCTTCAACGAGGCTTGCACTGTCGCCAGATCGAACGGAGTGATCCCCTTCGACATGTCGAACATCTTCTTCGCCGCCATGCCGTCGCTCTTCATCAGCGCGCGCCGCTCGGCGATCGGATCGGTGTCGGCCCATACAGCGCCGATGCCGCAAGCCAAAGCTATTACCACAGTCGTCAGGCGTTTCATGACCCTCTCCCGAACAGTAAATCAGCGCTCACGCGGGTTTATTGTTGTAGCGGTTGAATAATCAGCCGGCAACCCAACCCAATACTTCCATGTTCAAACCATTGGCGTCAGAGACAGCCGCGGCAGGCTGCGATCGGCCGGGGTGCGCCAGGGCTCGCTCCATGTGCGCGCTCGGGCTGTAGACTTCTCGAGCGTCGGAAAGTATGCTCCCTACCTCAAACACGTAGCGAATGCGTGACTTGATCGGCCTGTCATGTTTGGCCGGTATGGTCCTTGCGACGCTTTTGGACCGGCGGCCGCGCGAGGGGGCTGGTCGCCGGTCGCCCGTCAGAAAACCGCCACGACCCGCTGCTGTGAGATCAGATATGGAGAGGACTGCTTTGAACTTGCCGCTGGCGCCGCAAACATTGGCCAAGCCGCGGGAGCGTGTTTTCGCCAGTCATCTGACGCTTTACATCTGCGTCGTGCTTGTCGCTGCGGTCGCTTCCTACGCAGTCTGGGCCAGGACGCGGAGCATCTTTTCCTGCTCCGCCAACGGATACAGCGCCGATCGGTATATCGCTTATTGCGCCGGAGCGAATTATGGCGACTACGAACATGGAGCGTTCTGGTTTAACCTGGAGCATGCGCTCGACTTCGCGAGCCAGGCAGACGTGTTGTTTCTCGGCACGAGCCGCATGGAAAAGGCCTTCTCCACGACTGCGACTGCCGATTGGTTTTCCGCCGCTTCTGCGCGGTATTACCTGATGGGATTCAGCTACGGCGAGCATGTCTCCTTCGCCGAGGCGCTTCTAGGCAAAATGCACCCCGGAGCTTCGGTCTACGTGATCGACGTCGAAGATTTTTTTGATCCAATTCTGACGCCCCCAGCCCAGACTGTCCTCTATGATCCGAAAGCGCCAGCTCGTTACGAGGGCAAACAGTTCTGGCAACAGGTGCAGCAGCGGGTTTGCAAAACTGTTCCTAAGCTTTGCGGCTCCAAGGGTGTTACTTTCAGATCGCGTGAAACTGGGGTATATGACATGGAAGGCGCGCCGCGAGACATTGTCCCGGTTTCATTTAACGACGTCGTGAGCCGTGATGCGGTTGACCGTGACACGGCTGCGGCAATAGATTTTCTGAAACGGTTTACTCGTGGAAAATGTGTTATTCTGACCCTGGTTCCTCAGGTCGAAACAAAGGTCGGCGACGCCAACGCTATCGCGGCGGCGCTGGGGATGAAGCTGGTGACGCCGGACGTCCCCGAGGGGCTGCAGATGATGGACGGACACCACCTCGATGATGCGAGTGCAGAGCGCTGGTCGCGAGCTTTTTTCACGGCGGCGGGACCGGAAATTCGCTCGTGTCTAGAGCATCAGGGAGAGGGCGCTCTGCGGTAGTGGCGTTACGCGAATTCCTCGCTCCCTGATCCGGAGGTTCCGATGCAAGGCGGTGCGCCGAGTGTTCCGATGATGAACTGGCTGCCGATTGCGCGAGATTTCCGCGAGGATCTGGGCGCTGCGCTGGCTCAAGCCAAGCCGAGGGATGGTCTCGACGGCCTCGCCTCGCTCGCCGCCTGCCGGCTCGGATTTCTGGAGACAATCCAGCTCGATCGCGCATTGGCGCGATTGGGCGCAAAGGAAGCGCCGGGCTACGCGCCGGTCCGGCTTGCCATCCTCGCCTCATCGACCGTCGATCATCTCTCGCCCGCGATCCGGGTCGCCGGCCTCAGGCGAAAATTGCTGATTGAGGTCCATAGTGGGGCCTACGGGCAATACCGGCAGGATCTTCTGGATCCCGATTCGGCTCTGCACCGATTCGCGCCCCAAGCGGTGCTGTTCTCGCTCACCGCGCGGGAAGCGACCGCCGGCGTCGCGCTCACCGCAAGCGCGGCCGAAGTCGATGGCGCAATCGGGCGCTTCGTCTCCGAACTGCGGTCGCTCTGGCGCAAGGCGCGCGAGATCGGCGGGGCGGCGGTCATCCAGCAGACGTTCCTCGATGTGAGCGAACCGTTGTTCGGCGGCTATGACCGCATGGTTCCGGGGGCGCCGGCGACGGTCGTCACCCGGCTCAACAACCAGGTGTGCGAGGCGGCGGGGCGCGACGGCGTGCTTGTCCTCGATATCGCGCGCGCGAGCCAGCGCGACGGCGTCGACGCCTGGTTCGACGTCGGGCGCTGGCTTCAGGGCAAGCTCGAAATCGCGCCGCAGGCGGCGCCCCTCTACGGCGATCTCGCCGCCCGCATCCTCGGGGCTCAGCGGGGCTTGTCGAAGAAATGCCTGGTGCTCGATCTCGACAACACGCTATGGGGCGGCGTGATCGGTGACGACGGCCTCGACGGCATCGTTCTCGGGGAGGGCAGCGCCGCAGGCGAAGCGCATCTCGCCTTGCAGCATTACGCCAAGCAGCTCAAGGAGCGGGGCGTCATTCTGGCGGTCTGCTCCAAGAACGACGCCAAGATCGCCGAAGCGGCGTTTCGCGATCATCCCGAAATGGTTCTCCGCCGCTCGGATTTCGCCGCCTTCCAGGCCAATTGGGACGACAAGGCGCAAAACCTGAAAGCCATCGCGGCGCGGCTCAACATCGGCATCGATAGCCTGGTGTTCGTCGACGACAATCCGATCGAACGGGCGCGGGTGCGCCAGAGCCTGCCGATGGTCGCCGTGCCGGAGTTGCCTGAAGACCCGGCGCACTATGTGCGCTGCCTCGCGGAAGCGGGGTATTTCGAAGCCGTCGCCTTCACCCCCGAGGACCGCGACCGCGCTCAATCATACGCGGCCAACGCCGAGCGCGAGGCTCTTCTGGGATCGGCGGAAAGCATGGAAGACTTTCTCTCCGGGCTCGCGATGACCGCGGTCTGCGGACCGTTTACCGCCGTCGATCACGCCCGCGTCGTCCAGCTCATCAACAAGACCAATCAATTCAACACCACGACGCGCCGCTACGCCGGCGACGAGATCGCGCGGATCATGGAAGAGCCCGACGCCGTGACGCTGCAATTCCGTCTTCTCGACCGGGTGGGCGACAACGGGCTCGTCAGCACGATGATCCTGCGCCCGACGCCTGACGACGACGAGGCGCTCGAGATCGAGAATTGGGTGATGAGCTGCAGGGTGTTCGGCCGCGAGCTCGAATACGAGGCGATGAACATCGCGGTCGAGGCGGCGAAGGAGCGCGGCGCGCGGACGCTGGTCGCCGACTACATTCCGACGCCCAAGAACGACGTGATCAGCAGACTCTATCCGACCCTCGGCTTCACCGAGGTCGATTCCCCGACGCCCGCCAACGGGGCGACTCGCTGGGCGCTCGATCTCGCGGACTACGTCACCCGGAAGACTCACATCGTTGTGCAAGAGCAGGTAGATGACCGATCAAGAGATCTTGACAAAATTCACCCGCATTCTTCGCGACCTGTTGCTCGACGACTCGATCGCGTTGACGATGGAAACCCGGCGTGAGGACGTCCCGGACTGGGATTCGTTCAACTATGTCAATTTCATCGTTGCGATTGAGCTTGAATTCGGGGTGAAGTTCAAAGTGGCCGACATCGAGTCGTTTCCCAATGTCGGCTCGATCGTTGAAGAAACGAAGAAGATCCTGGCTTGAGCCGACCGAGCGATTCCCCTCAAGCCTGGGGCTCTCCGCGAGCAAGCGAACGATCCGTGACGGACAAGCCCTTGCTAGCGGAAAGAACCTTCACCGAGGCCGATCAGGCGCGGTTCGCTGCTGTTTCCGGCGACCGTAATCCGGTGCATCTTGACGCCGTCCTCGCCCGCCGGACGCAGGCCGGCGCGCCGGTGGTGCATGGCGTCCACCTGTTGCTTTGGGGGCTCGAGGCGCTCGCCCGCGCTGAGCCGGCGCTGCCGCCGATGGGTCGCCTCAAGGCCCAGTTCAAGCATTTCGCGGCGGTCGATGAGAGGGTCGCGGTGACGGCGACGCGGACCGAGGCGAGCTGTATCCTCCGTTTCGTCGCGGCCGGAATGACGATCGCCCAACTCGTGGTCGAGTTCGGCGCGGCTGTGCGGGCGGCGGAAGCGCTTTCGGCCGAACCTGTTCCCGCTCCCGCCGAAGCGCACGATCTGTCGTTTGACGCGATGACGGGAAGGGCAGGGAGGCTGGCCTTTGCGAGCCCACCCGATGCGATCGCCATGATGTTCCCGGCGGCCTCGAGCTGGCTGGGTCCGCGTCGCGTCGCCGCGCTCGCCGCCACCACGCTGCTGGTCGGCATGGTGTGTCCTGGGCTGCATTCCATTTATGCCGGGTTGACGGTAGAGGCATGCGACGAGTCGGTTCTGGAGGACAGGCTGAGCTTCCGGGTTACGGCGACTGATCCGCGGGTCCGGTCGGTGCACATGACCGTTGCGGGCGGCGGCATCGCGGGCGCCGTCCAGAGCTACGCTCGAATGCCCCCCACGCCCCGGGCGTCCGCGCAGGACCTGGCTGATTTGGTCGAGGCGGACGAGTTTCACGGGGCCTCGGCTCTGATCGTTGGCGGCTCGCGGGGCCTCGGTGAGGTGACTGCGAAGCTATTGGCGGCGGGAGGCGCGAGGGTGGCGATCAGCTATCGGGTCGGCGGCGCCGAAGCCGAGGAGGTAGCGCAGGAGATCCGCTCCGCCGGGGGCGCATGCGAGACCCTCGCCTATGACGCGAGCCTTCCAGCCGAGCCGCAACTGGCGGGGCTCGTCGACGCGCCGACGCACGCCTATTACTTCGCCACCCCGAAGATCTTCGGCGCGCAGTCGGCGCTGTTCGCTCGCGCGCGGCTGGACACGTTTCTCAATGTCTACGTCGACGGATTTCTCAATCTGGCGGAGGCGCTGAGGGCGCGACGTCGGGACGTCTCCCTGTTTTATCCGTCATCCGTAGCCGTGACCGAGCGGCCGCGAGGCATGCTCGAGTACGCCATGGCCAAAGCTGCAGGCGAAACTCTTTGCGCCGAGATGAATCAGGCGTTGCCTCCGCTTCACGTCACGGTCGATCGCCTGCCGCGTCTGCGCACCGATCAAACCGCGTCGGTGATTGGAGGGAGCCTGCCTTCCCCGGCCGGTCGCCTGCTGCCATTCGTGCGGGAGACGCAGTCGTGGCCGCGCAAGGCCGAAACCAGGAGCGCGCGGGTCGACCCCCTTCAAATAGGTTCGGCAGGATAGCCAATGCTTTTCAATTCGCACGAGTTCCTGTTCGTGTTTCTCCCTGCGACCCTGCTTGGGTTCTATCTGCTCGCCCGCGTTTCCCGCCAGGCGGCGATCCTCTGGCTTATTCTGGCGTCGCTGGTGTTCTACGGCTGGTGGCGGCCGCTCAACATTCTCATCATCGGGCCCTCAATCATCATCAACTACGCCGTGGCGTCGTTCCTGTTGCGGCTGAGTCAAAGGGGCGACTCGCCGCGTCTGTCGCAGGCGACGCTGCTCATCGGCATCCTGTTCAACGTCGCCTTTCTCGGCTTCTTCAAATATGCCGACTTCGTCTACGGCACGATCAATGATGTCTTCAGCGCCAATCTCATTCTGCTGCACGTCATTCTGCCGCTCGGAATATCGTTCATCACCTTTCAGAAGATCGCGTTCCTGATCGACGTTCAGGCGGGGCGGGTCAAGGACTTCACGTTTCGCGAATATTGCACCTTCGTTCTTTTCTTCCCGCAGCTCATCGCCGGGCCGATCGTCCATTATCGTGAAATGATGCCGCAGTTCGCGGCCGCGACCTGCCGGTTCGACAAGGAGAACTTCGCGGTTGGCCTGACGCTGTTGTTTTTCGGGCTGTTCAAGAAAGCGGTGCTCGCCGACAACATCGCGCCCTTGATTACGCCGATCTATCAGCACTCGGCCGCCGGCGGCCAAACCCCGTTCCTGCTCGCCTGGATGGCGGCGGTCGGCTTCACGCTCCAGATCTATTTTGACTTCTCGGGCTATACCGACATGGCGCTCGGGCTCGGCCGGTTCTTCGGCATCAAGCTGCCGCCGAACTTCAATTCGCCGCTCAAGGCGTCGAGCATCATCGATTTTTGGCTGCGCTGGCACATGACGCTGACCCGCTTCCTCACCGCGTACCTCTACAATCCGATGGTGCTGGCGTTGACGAGACGCCGGGCGGCGAAGGGGCTGCCCGGATTCGGCGGGCGCAATCCGTCGCTCAGCGCCTTCGTGTCGCTTTTGGCGGTTCCGCTGCTTACGACCATGTTCATATCCGGGCTTTGGCACGGGGCCGGCTACGGGTTCATCATCTTTGGCCTCATGCACGGCGTCTATTTCGTCATCAACCACGGCTGGCGGGTCTATGTCGGGCATCGGTGGCGGAACCGGGAGGCCTACACCCGGGTCATGAAGCCGGTGGGTTGGGCGCTGACCTTCGTTGCGGCCACGATGGCGATGATCTTCTTTCGCGCGACGTCGGTGAGATCGGCGGTCGATCTGGTCAAAGGCGCTTTCGGCGTCAACGGGGTCGCGCTGCCGCACAGCGCCGCGGCGATCGCCGCGACCTACGGCACGGACATCAAAATGGCGGCCATATGGATCGCCGTCCTGTTGTTCATCGCCCTCGTCTGTCCCAATACCCTCGAGATCCTCGCCCCCTATGAGCCGGCGCTGGGGTGGAAGCCAAAGTCGACCGGGCCGGCGCTCGGAGGGTTTCGAATCCCGGCCTGGGGTCCGTCGCTGCCCTGGGCGGTGGCGATATCGCTCGTCGCCGCGGTCGCCATCTTCTCCGCCGGCGGCCCGAGCGAGTTCCTGTACTGGCAATTCTAGCTGCGGCGCCTCACGGCTTCGCGGGCTCGCCGTCGAGGCCGAGAACCGCGATCTTGCCGGTCGCGACCTCGGTCGGCCAGGAGACGCCGGTGAGGCCGGTGGTCACGGCGATTTTCTCTCCGCCGCCGGCGTTATAGGCGATGACGCCGCCGCCGATCGCGCCGCCGATCTTCTGACCCCAAAGCTTCGCCCCGGTCGCGGCGTCGAGGGCGTAGAAGTTGCCGCCGACGTCGCCGAACAACACCAGGCCTCCGGCGGTCGGAGTCATGGCGCCCACGATCGGGTAGTTGGACTTGAGCCTCCACTTCCAGACGCCGGTGTCCGCGTCGACGGCGTAGACCCAGCCGCCCCACGACCCGCGCCCGTCATCTTGTCTGCCCAAGATATCAAATGGGTTTCTGGCCGCCATCCCGAACCATACGCCGCCGGTATGGACGTCCCGCAGCTGCTGCTCGGTCTGCAGTTTGACGGTCGTGCACCATTCGGTTTCGCCGGTGAGGATAAGGTTGGTCTGCGGATCATAGGCTGGCCCGTTCCACTCCGACCCGCCGGTAGCGCCGGGGCAAAAGCGCACTTTGGCGTTGACCGAGAACGGCGCGTCGACGTTCTCGATTTTGGTTACCGGCACGCGATAGATGACCGCGTTTTCGGCCAGATCGACGCCATAGAGGAACCCGTCCTTGGGCGCTTCCGCCATCAGCTTTTTGCCGCCCGCGGTCTCAATCAGGCTCGGCGCGCTGGCCACGTCCCAATCGTGCCAGTCCCTGGGCACCAGCTTGAAATGGCGTTTGTAGGCGCCGGTCCTGGCGTCGAGCACGACGACGGAGCCGGTATAGAGATTCTCGCCCTTGCGAACGTCGTTCGCAAAAGCCGGCCCGGGATTGCCGGTCGGCACGTACAGTTCTTCCGTCGACGCGTCGAGCGTATAGGACGACCAGGTGGCGCCGCCGCTGATTGGTATTCCCGGCGCGTTGTTCCAGGTCGACGTATCGAGCGGCGAAGCGCCCAGCGGTCCGCGGACCATATCGCCCTCGGTCTTCGGCACGAGGAAGAATTCCCAGACGATCTTGCCGGTCTTTGCGTCAAGCGCGAACATGCGCCCTTTGCCGCCTTTCGCGTCGCCGCCGGCGTTGCCGACGAAGACGAGGCCGTCCCAGGCGATCGGCGCGGCCGAGACGAACTCGCCCTTGCTCGTATCGGCGATCGCCGTCGCCCAGACGCGCTTGCCGGTCTTGAAGTCATAGGCCAGCACCCGCCCGTCCTGGGCGCCGCGGTAGAGCATGCCGTCCAGGTAGGCCACGCCTCGCATCGCCGACAGGATGGAGAGCGGCAAGTCCTCGCGCGTGCGCCAATTCTCGGCGCAGGTCGCCGGATCGAGCGAGAAAATGTCGGATATGGTGGCGCCGATCAGCGCGCCATTGACCATGATCAGGCCGGACTCGAAGCTCGTATACTGCCCCGTGTCGTAGGTGCACAGCACTTTCAACCTGCCGACGGTGCTGGCGTTGATTTCGGCCAGCGGCGCGTAGCGCTCGGAGGTGAGCGTCCGGTTGTAGCTTGGCCAATCCCCGGCGTTCGCCGCCGCAGAGAGAGGCGATGGAGTCGCTGGGGCTGCGGCGTCCTTGTACGCCGGGTTCAGCTCGGTCGTCGTCGCGCCTTTCG
The DNA here is from genome assembly GCA_049584355.1 of Roseiarcus sp. Taxonomy (GTDB): domain Bacteria; phylum Pseudomonadota; class Alphaproteobacteria; order Rhizobiales; family Beijerinckiaceae; genus Roseiarcus. The sequence goes on from JBAUXQ010000258.1 coordinate 12,411, forward strand.
GCGCCGACAAGGAACGAAGATAGTTGCGCGTCATCGCGGCGAACAAGGACATCCGCACAGGATAGGCGCGGAAGAGAGCAACCGCCCCCGCCGCGCCCGCCGCAACCAGCGCGGCTGCGACGAGGGCGGCGATGACCAGACGTCTCATCATCGCTCGCTCATCAGCCCGATCGGCCTCGCTGGCGCCGGGGGCGCAGAAAGCATAGCGGAGACGTCAGCGGCGCTCGCGCCAGCGAGAATCGCCGCCCCGGTCAAACCGCCAGAATTCATGCTTGATGTGAACCTTTCGCTGAGGGACAAAACGCCACGAGTCCCGCCGGGTCGTTGTCAACGATCCGGCGGGATGCGCTTCCCCGCCCGCGCGCCGGACACCATCAGCAGAGATCGGAGCGTCGCGCAAGATGGGCTTCCGCAGTCACACTGCCTCTCGCAGCGCCCGCGGCAGCGGAAAGGCCTCGGATTCGCTGGCTGTCCTCAGCGTCTCGATCGCGATCGCGAACCGCTCGCCGAGCGCTTCGATGATGCGCTCAACCAGCACCTCCGGCGCAGAAGCTCCGGCGCTGAGGGCGACCGAGCGCACGCCTTCGAGCGCGCCCCAGTCGATCGCGCGCGCATCGGCGACGAGCTGCGCGGCGCAGCCTTCGCGCTCAGCGACCTCGCGCAGGCGCAGCGAATTGGAGGAATTGGCGGCCCCGACGACGATGACCGCTTCGACCCCGCGCGCGGCCGCCTTCACCGCCTCCTGGCGGTTGGTGGTCGCGTAGCAGATGTCGCCGACCGGCGGGGCGTGGATCGTCGGAAATCGCCGCACGAGCGCGGCGACGATCTCGCGCGTGTCGTCGACCGAGAGCGTTGTCTGGGTCACATAGGCGATCTCCCCGCCGGCCGGCGCGAGCCGTTCGACGTCTTCGATCGTGCTCACCAGCGTCACCGCGCCGGGCGGCAATTGCCCTATCGTGCCGATCACCTCGGGATGCCGGGCATGGCCGATGAGAATGATGCGCCGGCCGCGCTTGAAATGCGCCTGCGCCTCGCGATGCACCTTGGTCACCAGCGGGCAGGTGGCGTCGACGGTGAAGAGGTTGCGCGTTTTCGCCTCCTCCAGCACCGTCTTGGCGACGCCGTGGGCCGAGAAGACGACCGGATGCGGGCCAGGCGGCGCCTCGCTGAGTTCCTCGATGAAGATGACGCCCTTGGCCTTGAGCACGTCGACGACGGTTCTGTTGTGCACGATCTCGTGGCGCACATAGACCGGAGCGCCGTAGATCTCGAGCGCCCGCTCGACGACGTCGATCGCCCGCACCACGCCGGCGCAAAAGCCGCGCGGCGCGCACAGGACCACGCGAAGGGGAGGCTTGGTCGGCGCAACGGTCATTGCACGGGACTCCGGGACCCGAGGCGCTGGCGTGTTTGCGAGGGCACGGGCGGCAAGTCAAGCGCGGAGATGAATCGGCCATCGGCGCGAACGCTCATCGGGCCTGACGTTGCGCGCGCAGTCCGTCCATGAGGATATCGATCAGGCGCCGGGCGCTCGCCTCCCAGTCGGCGCCGGTATTGAAATGGGTGAAGCCGGCAAGCGCGCGCAGGAGGTCGGCGGGATCGGCGTCGGCGCGAATGTCGCCCGCGGTTCTGGCGTGCTCCACCATCCTCACCATCGCGTCGGTAATCCGCGCGCCCGAGGAGGCATAGAGCTCCGACGCGCCGCCGACCATCGCCTTGAGGGCCGGCGCGATGACTCTTTTGGTCGCAATATAGTCGACGAACAGCCGCATCCAGGCATGCAGCGCCTCGCCCGGCGGCAACGTCCCGGTGAGACGATTCGCCGCATCCGCCAAATGCTCGACCTCCCGGCGATAGACCGCTTCGACGATGGCGTCGCGGCTCGGAAAATGGCGGTAGAGGGTGCCGATCCCGACGCCGGCCCGCCGCGCGATCTCGTCCAGGCTGACCTCGGCTCCGGCGTCAGCGAACGACGCCTTCGCCGCCTCGAGCAGCCGATCGCGGTTGCGCAGCGCGTCGGCGCGGGGCTTTCGCGCGCGCGTCGCCTGCTTTCCCTCAGGCCGTTCCAGCGAGGCGCGGCCGGCTCGCCCTCTCGACTCCACGGCCACGATTTCATCCCTCTTGCTAAACGGAGGATACCTCCGTATATAAACCGGAGACCACCTCCGTTAGACGCTCGGCGGCGTCTTGGCAATGGCGCCCGCTCGGCCCGCGCGCCCTGATATTTCATCATCGAGGAGATCCGCTATGGCGACGACCGCAGCAGTCACGGCGACGAGACCTTTCGGCGCGACATCGACCACCGACGAGGTGCTGGAGGGCGTGAATCTCGCTGGCAAGCGCGTGCTGGTGACCGGCGTCTCGGCGGGCCTCGGCGTCGAGACGGCCCGCTCGCTCGCGGCTCATGGCGCACAGGTCGTCGGCGCGGCGCGGGATCTCGGTAAGGCGAAGGGCGCGACCGAAAAGGCGTTCGGCAAAACCAATGGGCTGACCCTTATCGAGCTCGACCTTGCCTCGCTCGCGAGCGTGCGGGCCGCCGCGGACCGGCTCGTCGCCGACGGGCGCCGGTTCGATCTCGTCATCTGCAATGCGGGCGTCATGGCGACACCGTTCGGCAAGACCGCCGACGGGTTCGAGACCCAGTTCGGAACCAACCATCTCGGTCATTTCACGTTCGTCAACCGCATCGCCCCGCTCATGCGGCCGGGCGCCCGGCTCGTCAATCTGTCGTCGGCCGGCCATCAGATGTCCGACGTCGACCTCGACGACCCGAATTTCGAGCGCACGCCCTATGATCCATGGGCGGCCTACGGACGGTCGAAGACCGCCAACATCCTGTTCGCGGTCGAGTTCGACCGACGCCATCGAGAGCGCGGAATTCGCGCCGCCGCGGTCCATCCAGGCGGCATTCAGACCGAGCTCAGCCGTCACCTCGACGATGACGCCCGCCGGCGCATGATCGAGGTCGTTGAGGAGCTTGCGCGCCGGCCGGGAGCTCGGCCCTTCTCATACAAGTCGATCCCGCAGGGGGCCGCGACCTCGGTATGGGCGGCCGTCGTGGCGAAAGCTGACGAGGTCGGCGGCCGGTATTGCGAGGATTGCCACGTCGCAGAGACCAATGACGCCGAAGGCTTCACCTTCACCGGCGTGCGTCCCTACGCACTTGATCCGGAGCACGCGAAGGCGCTTTGGGCCAAGAGCGAGGCGATGGTGGGCGAGCGCTTCCCTTAAGGAGCGCCGGCGACCAGCGCGCTCATGTCTTTCATCATCGAGGAGTTCCACTATGGCGATGACCGCAGCAGCCACAGAGACGAAGACCTTCGGCGCGACATCCACCACCGATGACGTGCTCAAGGGCGTGAATCTCGCCGGCAAGCGCGTGCTGGTGACCGGCGTATCGGCCGGTCTCGGCGTGGAGACGGCGCGGGCGCTAGCGGCGCATGGCGCCGAAGTCGTCGGCGCGGCGCGCGATCTCTCGAAGGCCAAGACCGCGACTGCACAGGTTCGCGCCGACGCCGCAAATGGCGGCGGGCTCGAGCTGGTGGAGCTGGATCTGGCCTCGCTTGCGAGCGTGCGCGCCTGCGCCAATGCGCTCCTTGCCGATGCGAGCCCGTTCGACCTCGTCATCGCCAACGCCGGCGTGATGGCCTGCCCGTTCGGCAAGACCGCGGACGGGTTCGAGACCCAGTTCGGGACCAATCATCTCGGCCATTTCGTGCTGGTCAACCGGATCGCGGCGCTGATGAAGCCGGGATCGCGGCTGGTCAACCTGTCCTCGGCCGGCCATCGATATTCCGACGTCGACCTCGACGATCCGAACTTCGACCGCACGCCTTATGACCCTTGGATCGGCTACGGCCGTTCGAAGACGGCCAATGTCCTGTTCGCGGTCGAATTCGACCGCCGCCACAAGGCGAGCGGCGTCGCCGCGACCGCCGTCCACCCCGGCGGCATCCAGACCGAGCTTTCCCGTCATCTGACGCGCGAGGCGATGCAGGCGCTCCTCGACCGAATCAATGCGGCCAATCGCGCCGCAGGCGAACCGGACATGAGCTTCAAGACCATCCCGCAAGGGGCGGCGACCTCGGTCTGGGCCGGCGTGCGCTATTGCGAGGATTGCCACGTGGCGGAAATCGTTTCCGACCCCGCCAATCGGAAGGGGGTCAAGCCTTACGCGCTCGACGCGAAGCGCGCCCAGGCGTTATGGGCGAAGAGCGAGGAAATGGCGGGCGAGCAGTTCTGACAACCCGCCGCGGCGCGGCGCGTCTCAGGCCGTCAGGCGGCTCACTGGCCCATCTTGGCTTTCATCGCCTGGAGGACCTTGGCGCAGCCGACGCTGACCTCCATCTTGTGTTCTTTCAGGCAAGCGATGATGCGGCCGCCGCCCATCTGGACGCCGGGACAAAGCCGAGCGACATCCGCCTTGCAATATTTCATTGCCTCGGCCTGCTGGGCCAGCGCGTTCGGTGCGCTCACTGTGAGAGCCAAGATCGAAAGCGTGGCGGCGATCGTAAACTGACCAATGCGCATGGGCCTCTCCCTCCTTGGCCGCCGGACGGCGACGGTTTGGCCGCGGTCTGATAAGGCCGGCGCGGGCAAACGGTCAAACGAAATGATCGGTCAGACGGGCGATGCGCCTGCTCGCGGCTTCTACGCATTGTCGGAGCGCCGCTCCCGAGCTAGAGAGGGGATATGGACAAGATCAGCCTGCAAAATCCGCTATTTGCGACTTACGTCATCGCGGCGACGTTGATGATCCTCAAGGTCGTTGGCATGTCTTGGCTCACCGTCGTTCGGATGTTGCAGGTGAACGGCGGATTCCGGTCGCCGGAGGACCTGCGAAAGACGCCGCTCAATCCCAGTCCCGACCCGAAGCAGCTCGAGCGCAACGAGGCCGTCGACCGCATCCGCAGAATTCAGCTCAACGATTTGGAGAATGTCCCGTTCTTCCTCGTTGCGGGCTTCCTCTACATCCTCACCGAGCCGTCTCTAATCGCCGCGCGGCTGCTGCTCTACGGCTATGTCCTATCGAGGCTCGCGCACTTCGCCGCCTATTTCACTGCGCAGACCCACGACGTCCGGGCGACGCTTTGGACCATCGGCTCGCTGATCCTCATCTACCTCACGTGTTGGCCGCTCCTCGTCGCATTGGGGGTTTGACCCGACGGTCCCGCTCGAAGGCCCCGGTGGTCCAAATCTGGCGCATGATTCCCGTCAGGATACGTTGGAAAGGGCGGATAGCGGCACGAGCTCAGTCAATCCGAAAGTCTGGGATCGACGTAGACCGGACAATACGGAAACGCTCGAGCTTCCTTATTGGGGGCAGGCGCGGCGCCCCCGCGCAACAGCTCCCGGTGATGTTGGCGATGACCTCGTCGATGTCCTTCTTACTGCGCAGGCCGGGAAAGTTATGCCCCCGTATAGATCTTGCACCAACCCTGCCTGCTGACCGGGCCCACGACCGTTCTGCACTGGTCAGGCGGAAGGAACGGCGCGCAAATTTCGCACCGCTCGACGCCATGCGGGAAATTCTGATAGGCGACGTCGGCCTGCGATTTCTTGGGCTTGGCGGCGAAGGCTTTGTCTGCTGCAGACACGAGCGCGACGCTGGCGGCGGCGCAGGCGAAATCCCGGAGCAGACTTCGCCGCGACCTTTCCCCGGAATAAAGGCGGACTCTCGCCATATCCAAATTCTCCTCACCCCCTATCCGACAAGCGGAATGTCGCCGCCCATGCGGCGAAGAATAGCCTCCGGCGGTTTCGAGAACCACATCTGATAAAGCGTCGTCAGCCACATGACAGCAAAGCACGCAGCCATCATCATTCCGGCGCCGATCTCAACCCACGCAAATGGGTGGAAGAGCTTGATCAGGTACCAGGAACTGACGTCGATGACGATCGCCGCGAACGGGGCCGCGATCACGGCGCACTTGAACCAGACCGGGCGGACGTAGGCATGAGTGAATGCAAGCCCGACGATGAAAAAGATGAAGGTCACCCCGAACAGGTGGATATGGGAGACCTGCACCAGTGTCGCAATGGATGCGCCGGTATCGAGTGCGGTCACCTGTTTCAGAGCATCGAAGTTCGAAAGATTGGCCAGGTGCGGATTGCGGCCGTCGTGGCAGGTCAGGCATCGCTTGTTGACAATGGCTTTGATCGTAGGGTCATAGGCCGAATGTGCCGCGCCCTCGTGCACCCAGGACAAGAAAGTCGCCCGCTCCTCCGGCGGCAACATGGTCGACATCGGTCCACTCAATGCGCTTTCCAGAATCGACCCCTTTCCGGTCCCCGAATACGCGACCACGATGTCTTCGTACGAAAGCATGACCGGATTGCCTCCGGCCCGTCCGGCATAGGTGAAATAAATGTTCAGCAGGGCGAACAGGTACCCCAGCCCGAGAATCAACAGTACGCAGGTAAACAGAACCCGGACGCTGTAGGGAAGCTCGGAATAGTGGCGATAGAGTCTATGGGGAGGGCGTTCGTCTCTCATGGTTCCGATCCGTCGATTGCGCATCGCGATCGGCAGGCGAGCTTCGCGCGTTCAGCGTTGGTCCTAAGCTCTTTCACTTGCCTGGGACCATGATGAAGACCACGGAACGGCCTTTCTGGCGGGCGTAATGTGTGGCGAGTCCCTTTATGTCGTCGGGCGTCAGGATGCTCGACATCGCGGTCATCTCCGAACTCTTGCGGGCGCCGGACTGATAGGCGCTCAAGGCGGCTTCGAGATATTCCTGTCGTTGCGCGGCCAGGGCGGGCACGTCGGGGCGCGTGCTGTTGCCGTTCAGCCCATGACAGCGATCGCATTTCTCGGCCCACCCGTCGGGACTCAAGGGCCTCGGGATATTGACGGGCTTGGGGTCCAGTCCCGCGTAAAAGGCCGATAGCGTCGTCATCGCGGCGTCGTCGAGCTTCTTCGCTCGCGGGGTCATGGTGTCATCGTCGCGGGTTCCATCCTTGTAGGCGCGAAGCGCGCCGATCATGTACGCCAGGTCCTGGCCGGCGAGACTCGGCGTTATCGGGCTGTCGCCGACTCCGTCTTCCCCATGACATTTGACGCAGGGCGCGAGGGCTTCCTTCGTGACCGGCGCGCCCCCTCCGTTCGGGGTCTGCGCCCGCGTCAGGTTCATGCTTTGAAGCGCGTAATAAAGAGCGATGTGCTGCAGATCCTGATCGGAGAGAGCGTCGAGCGCCTTCTTCATGTCCTGGTTTTTCTCGTCGACCGGACGGTCGCCGCTCTTAAAGGACTGCATTGTCTCCACGAGATATTTGGGATGTAGACCGATCAGGCTTGGCACGCCCTCCTTGTGGCTCACGCCGTTCTCGCCGTGGCAATTCGTGCACGGCTCCGCCGCCGCCTTGCCGGCTGCGACCGGATCGACGTATTTCGGCGCCGGCGCATCGGGCGGCAAGGCGGGATCTAGACTCGCGTAATAGGCGGCCAGATTGGCGAGCGCCGCGTCGCTAAGGAACTTGAGCAGGTTCACGTGAGGTTCGCCGCCGCCCGTGCGGTCGCCGCGCTGATAGGCCTTTAGTTCGCGATAGACGTAGGAAGGCCGTTGGCCCGCCAGATTCGGGACGCCATCGGCTGCGCTGACTCCGTCGGCGCCGTGGCATTTCGCGCACGTCGTATCCGCGAGCTCCTTGCCGTCTCGAATGTCGTCGCTGTTGGCGTAGACCGGACGCAGTTCGTCGACGATTGCTGATTGCGCCAAGGCGTCCGCGCGCCAAAGGGCAACCCCGGCGCTTACAGTTATGACCGCAAGCAGGCGTCGGGTCTTGTGTTGGGTCGCCATTCGCTTAATTCACGGCTGTCTGGAGCCTGTCGAGAATTGGGGAATCCCATTTCAATTTCGGCCCGGCTCAGGCTTGGGATGGACGATCGGTCCCGACTGCCGGGCGGCGATTCCCCCAGTAGGCGTCAGGGTCAGCTACGGCGCTCAATGATTTCATCGGATCAGTGAGACGCCTCATTTACGGATGACCGGTCCGCGAATTTCGCCCGCAGGGAACCTTTTCGTATGTACGTTGAAATACCATCGACCATCTTTTAGGTCCTTGGCCTGGTCGGCGCTGATCTGGGCGATGCCGTGGAACGGGCTCGCGAGATCACCGGGAGTTCCGACCTGAATCGGAGCGTTTTCCTCCGGCGTCAGCCCAAGATAGGAGACCGGGCCGTGGAAATGCGCGGCGATCGCGGGGCCGGAGAGGCCCGAATAGGTCACCGTCCATGTCAGCGTGTTGGTGTCGGTATCGAACGTTCCCTCCATGACCCCTTTTCCGGGACTGTCGTTGGAAGGCACCTCGCCGCCGCCGCTCAGAAAGGCCGCTATCGGAATTTTGAGCGCGAAGGCTTGCGGGCATGAGGCCATTAGCGCGACGACGGCTAGAGCGGCGACGCTCGCCCGCCCTCCCGTCGTGATGCGCGCCTTGGGGTAAGCGCTTTCGAAATCGGCGCTCGCTGACATGTTCTCTCCCATTTCCGCGCGGGCGGCTCCTGCGCCGGACGCTGCCGTTCGAGCGCCACCTACTGTTCAGCGTCCCCGAACGTCGCTTCTCTTATCTTCGCATCCGGCGCCCCAGCCTCAGAACGCAAACCACGCATAGGCGAACACGGAGTTGTTGCCCTGAGCGTTATGAGTGCCCCCGATGTACGAGCCGTCGAAATTGGTCGTGCCGCCGTAGAGGTGCAGGTACTCCGTGAACTGCAGGCCGATGCGCACATTCCAGGTGGAATAAGGAAACGGCGCGCCGTGGCTGAAGGGGAGATAGGCGAGGTCCTGGATCAGCCCGCTGCCGTTCGGACTGCTGATGTAGCTGTTGTTGAACTCGCCGATGCTGGCGGGCGTGCAATTGGGGTTGTTGCCCGATCCGTAGAGATTGCAGTCGCCGGAGCCAGCGACGTTGAAATAGCCAACGCCGAGGCTGTAGGTGTGATCCCAGACGAACGAAGCGTTGGCTTTGAAGCTATTAAGGGTGTTGTTGAGGTTCGACGAGATGGCTTGCCCGTAAGATGCGTTCAGCTTCTGCCATTCCATGATATCCGTGAGTTTGACGGTGATGCTGTATTGATCGCCGGCATACTGGATTTGCGAATCGAATCCGACGTCAGTAAAATTGTCCGTCCCGTAACCGTATATGCGGCCCGGAGTGATCTGTCCGTACATGCCGAACGTGCCGACCTCCCAATAGAGGTCGCCCCAATGGGGCTCGATCGCGAGGCGCCAATAGGGCGCGACGTTTGCCAGCGCGTCAGTCGTTGACGGACTCGGTTCGTTGAACGCGTACAGTATGTTCTGTGGCAGCCCCTTATAGAAGGTCAAGTCGGCATACAGCATGTCGTTCCAGAAAACGTACGCGCCTGCGCCGCCGACGATCTGGCCGTATCCGCTCTCGATATGGGTCAGCGGCGGGCCGAAAGCCGGGGCGACGGTCGAAGAGATTTGCGGCCAGCCAAACGAGGGCGTCGTATTCCACGGGTCCTCCACGGTCGGCGTATTGTTGGCGTCGATGCCCCAGATCGTGTCCTTGCCAAAGAGTGTGAGCGTGTCGGCGTAGCGGACGTCGGAGGCGTCCACGAACGCCGTGTTGGCGACGGTCGGGTCGCCCGTAATCTGAATGAACGAACCGACATTGCCGTAAAGCTGGCCGGCAATGAAACCCGAGACCTGCTGTGAGACGAGATTGTCGTTCGTGTGCAGTCCCGGGGCGGGCGGCGAATCCTGGTTCGATTGCGTGTGGGTGAAGCTCGGCATGTACATCATAGCGACCGGCGGCCCCTTCCAGTCGCCGCCGCCAAGCGTATAGCCCCCGATCTTGAACCGCCTGCCAAAGGGGGTCAGTTCGGGAAAGGCGGTGTGGCAGGCTGCGCAGGGTTGTCCGGTCTGACGCGCGTAGCTCGGCAGAGCTTCAGCAGGTCTGACGGTGGCGGCAAGCAATCCCGCCGCGGTGATGAGCGCCGCCAGGGCGAGAGCGAAGGCGAACATCCTCGCCCTGATCTTGTCCGACGCGATCCCGCCTGACCCGCTCGCCGCTGCGTTCATGGGGCGCCCTCGCTGTTCGCGCCTTAACCGCAACGCCCGCATTGCCCACGGGCGTCGCGGTCGAATCATTCGATCGTCATTCGTCGCATAGTTTTCACGCTCTCACACGAAAATATTCGAGCGCAACACGGACCGGGCGCTTCACGCCGCCTTCTTCACCCAAAGCGCGCACCACCCTTTCGGCGAGATGTCGCCGGCGACAGACTTGCAGGCGTTCGGAGCGACGAACAGATTGCACCCGTCGCATTGTTTGCCGTCTTTGGGCGTAGGCTGATATTTTACAGAGCCCTGCGCCATTTTCGCTTCCGCGCTGCCGCTCATCAGCGCCAGGAACGACGTGGCCCCCGCGGCGCCAATAAGAACCGTGCGGCGGCTGACGCGCGCTGGCTTGCTTCGATCGCTCATCTTGGCCTCCCCTCGAACTTCGCCTCCGAAATGCCGCGCGCCTCACGGCCGCGCCGCGGGCTCTCGGAACCGATCCATCTTCGCAAAGTACGACTAAGCACGCTCCTCTACTTTGATTTGGGTCAAGAAATTCGACCGCGTCCTACCCGCGTCCACCGATCGCAGGATCGCACGAGAGCCATTTGACCAACAATCATGGTTCTCGAAGCCTTGGGACACCGTCTCGTCGATGATGTCGAGCCGGTCGAGGTAGTAGTCGATCTCCGTTTCGATGTACGCGATGCCTCGGGCGAGACGCTCGTCGCCCGCGATATTCTTCAGACCCGCCGGCGCCCGCATTTTGGCGCCGTCGACTGCGGCGACGCCGTTGACAGGCGAACCTCGTGAAGGTGCGGATCGCGGAAGGAAGGCGGGCCGCGCTATCGACCCAAGTCGTACGCTGGGGATGTCCGCTTGCAGGAACTTGTCCACTGCAAGCGTCGCCGGCGAGCTGCTGCGCATCAGTCGCGCGATACACACAGCCCCGCGAGAAGCGGAGCGTACGCGGCGAGCCTGCGGGATATGAACTCAGTGAAGAGCCGCACGCGCTTCGTATTGCGTGTCTCCCCCAGCGTGAGAAGCCAGAGCGTTCCATGCATGTGCAGGTCGGTCCCCGGCGCCCTCATCAGCAGGGGGTCGGCATCGCCAACAAAGCACGGCAGTGTCGTCATCCCGAGCCCTTGCCGTACAGCAGCGATCTGCGCCTGCGCGTCCGTGACCCTGAAGGGAACCCCCGTGGCGCCAACCTCACCCTCGCTGGCCCATTCCGGAATTCCGTGCATGCTTATGACGATCCACCGGACGGGATCGGGCGCGCCCGCACGCCACGCGGCTAGTCGATCGCGGGACATATAGACGCCGCCGGACAGCTCCGGTCCCTTCAGGCCGTGAAGATTGAGCGGCAGGGTCTTGCGGTCGTAGACGACGCGGATCGCGACGTCGGCCTCCCGGTTGGTCAGATTCGCCAGTTCGCCTGACGACAGGATTTCCATCTCGATGTCCGGATGCAGACGCGCGAAATCGGCGAAG
>JBAUXQ010000259.1:0-1659 GCA_049584355.1 Roseiarcus sp.
GACTACGGCCGCCTCGCGGTGCTCGCCGGATGGCGGACGGAGGCGCGGATCCTGTTCGACGTCGCGCCCGCCGCTTTCACGCCGCCGCCGAAGGTCACCTCGAGCCTTGTCGAGTTGATCCCGCGCCAACGCCCGAAGCCGTGCGACGCTGCGACGCTCTCGACGCTGACCCAGGCCGCGTTCGGCCAGCGGCGCAAGATGCTCCGCCAATCGCTGAAAGCCTTCGCCGCCGCTCGCGGCCTCGACCTTCAGGCGCTCCTCGCCGCGGCCGGGATCGAGCCGACGATGCGGGCTGAGGAGGTCGACGTCGCAGGGTTCGTGGCCTTGGCGCGGGCGACCGCCGCCGGATTGTCCGAAACCAATAGGTTTTAGACCGGGCGACAAAGCCAAATCCGGTCGCGATCGGCTACCCCCTCGCCGCGGCTGTCCCTTCAGGCGCCCCAGTCCATCGGCGCCTCGCCGCGGTGGATGGCGTCCGCATCGGGAGTGAGGCGGCCGTCGGCCTCGTGCAGGATCAGCGGAGGCGCGATCCGAAGCGGCGCTTTCGAACCCTTCAAGCCCGAGATCATGAGCCGGTGGGCGCCGGCGCTCGCCGATGGATGAACGGGCAACAGCGCGAGCGCGCCCAGCCGGCGGTCGATCGCGGCGAGGATGGCGGGGAGCGCGTCGGGGCGGTGGATCATCACGAACCGGCCGCCAGGCGCGAGCAGGGCGAGCGAGGCCCGAATCCAGGCTTCGAGCGTCGCGCCGCCCTCCACCGGAGGGAGGACATGGGCCCTCGCGCGGCCTTGGTTCGGAGAGACGCGAACGGTTCCCGATTCGAAGAACGGCGGGTTGGTGACGACGCAATCGGCCGTTTCGTCGGCGAGGCCGGCTTCGCGTCGCTCCGCGGGCTTCAGCACGTCGAGCCTCAGGACGCGGGCGCGCGCCTGAAGTCCGTTGCGAGCGCCGTTGATCCCGGCGAGCCGAGCCAGATCGGGATCGATCTCGATCAGATCGGCGAACGCCCGCTCTGACCTCTGCGCCAGCGCCAGCCCGACCGCCCCGACGCCCGCGCCGACGTCGGCGATCCGGCCCTCCGGGGTTCCCGCCGCAGCCGCGAGCAGGGTGGCGTCCGTGCCGACCCTATGACCGCCCTGCGGCTGGACGAGGACGAGCCGGCCCCCGAGCCAGCGATCGACGGTGAACCCTTCTGCGATCAGATCGCCCTCAAGCCCCGGCGACAGGTCAGGCATCGCGCAATTCCCCCGCGAGGCCCGCCTCGGCGATGATGCGCCGCGCCCGTCCCGCCTCGCGCGCATCAACCATGATCCGTCGCGGCAGGAACCCGAGCGATCCCTCGACCGCCGCCATGTTCTGGTCGGCGACGAAATGGGCGATCCGCTCCGCCGTCAGGATCGATTCGATGACGCTGATGAGGACGAGATCGTTGGTGCGCAGGATTTCGACCAAGGCCGGACCTCGATTGGCTGACTTGCCGCGTCGTTTCGCCGTCTTTATGGTCGAGGCGCGTCGTCCGGCAAGGGAAGCGTCGCGTGGGAGTCGTCATTCCGCTCGAAGAAAAGTCGGCCGAGCGCCTGATCGAGCCGCTGACGGCGCTTGTCGCCGGCGACATGGATCGGGTCAACCAGACCATTCTGTCGCGCACGGGATCCGAAG
>JBAUXQ010000260.1:0-3168 GCA_049584355.1 Roseiarcus sp.
GGCATGGGGGCGGCTGGCACGGAGGCGGTTGGCATGGCGGCGGCTGGCATGGCGGCGGCTGGGCAGGCCCGGCGATCGTTGGCGGTTTAGCCGCGGGCGCGCTGCTGGCGGCGCCATATGCTTACGGCTACGGCCCCTACGGGTACGGCTACGGCTACGGCTACGGCGGTTGCACCGGGTATCAGCCGATGTATGACGCTTATGGCAACTATATCGGCCAACAGCTGGTCAGGACCTGTTAGCCCCGACCTTCGGGGGCCCCAAATGGGGCCCCCGGCTTTTGGTAAGGCGCTTAGCGCTCGATGCGCGCCAACCCGCCCATGTAGGGCTGCAAGACATCCGGGACGGCGACGGAGCCGTCCGGCTGTTGATAGTTTTCCAGCACCGCGACCAACGCCCGTCCGACCGCGACGCCGGAGCCGTTCAGCGTGTGGACGAAGCGGGTCGATTTGGCGTCGGCGGCCTTGCACCGCGCATTCATCCGCCGGGCCTGGAAGTCGCCGCAGATCGAACAGGATGAGATCTCGCGAAAGCGCCCCTGCCCCGGCAGCCACACTTCGAGGTCATAGGTTTTCTGCGATGCGAAGCCGAGGTCGCCGGTCGACAGCGCCATGACGCGATAGTGCAGCCCGAGGCGCTTCAGCACCTCTTCGGCGCATTTCGTCATCCGCTCGTGCTCGTCGCGCGACTGCTCGGGCGTGGTGATCGAAACGAGCTCCACCTTCCGGAACTGGTGCTGGCGGATCATGCCGCGGGTGTCGCGGCCCGCCGCGCCCGCTTCCGCGCGGAACGACAGCGTTCCAGCAGTGAAGCGCAGCGGCAGGGTCTTCTCTTCGACGATGCTTTCGCGCACCAAATTGGTCAGCGGCACTTCGGCGGTCGGGATGAGGCCGAGGCGGCTACTCCTGATCATGGTCAGCCGACTGACCAGCGCGGCCTGGGCGTCGAGCGGATCGAGAAGAGCGATTTCATCGTCGGACGCCTCATGAAGCAACTCCCCGCCAACAGCCCAGAACTGATCGTCCTCAAACTTCGGCAGCTGCGCCGTTCCGAACATCGGCGCGTCACGCACCAGCACCGGAGGCGAGACTTCGGTGTAGCCGTGCTCGGTTGTGTGCAGGTCGAGCATGAACTGCTCAAGCGCACGCTCGAGCCGCGCCAGCGCTCCCTTCAGCACGACAAAGCGCGCGCCCGAGAGCTTTGCGGCGGTCTCGAAATCCATGAGGCCAAGCGCCTCGCCGATCTCGAAATGCTCGCGCGGCTTGTTCATGCCGTCAAGCTCCGGCCGGGCGCCCCAGCGGCGAAGCTCGACGTTGTCGCTCTCGTCCTTGCCGTCCGGCGTGTCGTCGGCCGGCAGATTCGGAATCGCGGCCAGCTCAGATTCGAGCGCCACCGCCGCCTCCCGCTCCTCCGCCTCGAGTTGCGGCATTTTTGCTTTCGCCCGGGCGACCTCGGCGCGGAAATCCTCGGCCGCGACTGAATCCTTGCGCGCCATCGCCGCGCCAATCTGCTTCGAGGCGGCGTTGCGGCGCTCCTGCGCGTGCTGAAGCGCCGCGATCGCTGCGCGGCGCTTTCCGTCGAGCGCGATCACAGATTCGGCGCGCGGGCCAAGACCGCGGCGTCTCAAGCCTTCGTCGAAGGCTTCGGGATTCTCGCGGATCGCTCTGATGTCGTGCATGATCCGACCTCGACAATGCAGGGCGCGCCGCGTTCTTCTGCTCGCCGGCGACGTGGGGCGCGAGGCCAGCCATTACCAGAACGCCCGCGAAAAACTCAACAGCCCTTGAAGGGCGCCTTCACCGGAACGCGGGCAAGCGGCGCCTCAGCGCCCAGTCGCCGAACACGTTGAGCGCGAGGCCGGCCATGACCAGTGCGCCGCCGGCAAGCTCGACCACGCTGAGAGTCTCGCCGAACAGGAGCGCGGCGGCGATCATGCCGACAACCGGCACAAGAAGGGCGAACGGGGCGACGGTCGCCGCCGAATGATGCGCCATCAGGCGCACCCACAAGCCATAGCCGTACAAAGTCCCGCCATAGGAAAGCGCCAGCACGCTGACGACAAGCTTGAGGCCCGGATGAGCGAGCGCGGCCAAGCCCACCGTCCCCTCGACGGCGAGCGACAGCGCAATGAGCGGCAGCGGCGCGGCCAGGCTCGACCAGACGGTGAAGGCGAGCATGTCGACCTTGCCGACGCTCTTCGCCAGCACGTTGCCGGCGCCCCAGAACCCCGCCGCCAGAATGACGAGCAGGAACGGCCCGAGGCTCGCCCCTACCAGCCGTTCCGAACCGATGACCGCCATGCCGATAAAGCCGACCGCGGCGCCCACGATCTGCACACGGCTCGGCGATTCGGCGAGGAAGGCCCAGGCGAGCAGAATGGTGAAGAACACCTGCGCCATGATGACCAGCGACGCCAGCCCAACCGGGAAGCCCTGGTGGATAGCGATGAACAGCAGGCCGAACTGCCCGACCCCGATCAGAAGCCCATAGAGCGCGACCGCCCATGCTGGCGCCTTCGGCGGGGCGAGGAAGAAAACCATCGGGATCGCGGCGAACAGGAACCTCAGCGCCGCAAGCATCAGCGGCGAGGTCTCGCCGACGCCGACCTTGATGGCGATGAAGCTCAGGCCCCAGACGATCGCGACGCTCACCGCCGCGAGGATGTCGCGCGCGCTCATGTAAAGGACCGGAGAGGGACCGCAGCGTCAGAAATCATGCGCCCGGAGCTATCACGCCAAAAGCAGTCCTCAAACGACCCGCTGACGCCGGCCGGCGAAGCTGCTAGAATCGCCCCGTGACCGAAGAGCCCGAAAGCCTCATTCTCGAGCTTCTGCGCCAGATGCGCGCGGAGCTTGGCGACGTCCGCTCCGACATTGGCCAGATGCGTGCGGAATTTGCGACGAAGTCCGACTTGAATTTGCTCCGGGCCGACCTCCATTCACTCCGCGCGGACATCGCCTCCGACCTCCTCTCAACCCGCAAGGAACTCGGCGAACAGATCGTCGGACTCCGCCGCGCGGTGATCGAATACCATACTCGGTCATTGGACACGGCGTCCTCATAAGCGAACTCGAAGCCCGCATGCGCCGCGTGGAGCAGCATCTCAACCTGCCGTCTCTCTTTCCCGCCTGAAGGCGACTCCAAGCTACGTCGCCGCGTTGTTCGCCG
>JBAUXQ010000261.1:0-7079 GCA_049584355.1 Roseiarcus sp.
TCTCCGGCACCCACGGCAAGACGACGACGACCGCGCTCGTCGCGACGCTGCTCGAGGCGGCCGGGCTCGATCCAACCGTCATCAACGGCGGCGTCATCAACGCCTACGGCGCCAACGCGCGGCTCGGCGCCGGCGACTGGATGGTGGTCGAAGCCGACGAAAGCGATGGCACCTTCCTCAAGCTGCCCGCCGACATCGCGGTGGTCACCAACATCGACCCCGAGCACCTCGACCACTTCAAGACCTTCGACGCGATCAAGGAGGCCTTTCTCGCCCTGATCGAGAACCTGCCGTTTTACGGCTTTGCTGTCATGTGCCTCGATCATCCGACCGTGCAGGAGCTGGTCGGGCGGATCGAGGACCGCCGCGTTCTGACCTACGGCGAGAATCCGCAGGCCGACGCGCGCCTTCTCGACGTCAATCTTGCCGGCGGGCTCACCCGGTTTTCGGTGTTGATCCGCGAACGGGCGACCGGCCGCGCGACCTTCATCGACGACCTCGCGCTGCCGATGCCAGGCCGGCACAATGCGCTTAATGCGACGGCGGCGATCACGGTCGCGCACGCGCTTGGAGCCCCGATCGACGTCATTCGCAAGGCGATCGCCAGTTTCGGCGGCGTGAGGCGGCGTTTCACCCGCACCGGGACATGGAATGGCGTCGCCATCTACGATGACTACGGCCATCATCCGGTCGAGATCGCGGCGGTGCTCAAGGCCGCGCGGGCCGCGACCGAGGGCAAGGTGATCGCCGTCGTGCAGCCGCATCGCTTCACCCGCCTGGCGTCGCTGTTCGACGCCTTCGCCACCTGCTTCAATGACGCCGACAGCGTGATCGTCGCCGATGTCTACCCCGCCGGCGAACCGCCGATCGACGGCGCCGACAAGAAGGCGCTCGCGACCGCGATCGCCGCTCACGGCCATCGCCATGCGCTGATGCTGCCCGCGCCCGATAAATTGGCGGGCATGGTCCGTTCGCTGGCTCAGCCGGGCGACTTTGTCATTTGCCTCGGCGCCGGCTCGATCACCCAATGGGCCGACGCGCTGCCCGGCGAACTGGCGGCGCTCGACAAGACCTGAGGCGACGCCACGCCAATGAAGTTTCCCGACCTTGTCGACGAGGTGAAGGCGCGGGCGCCGAAGCTCCGCGGACGCATCGTCGCCAACGCGCCGATCGCCGAGACCACCTGGTTTCGCGTCGGCGGCCCAGCCCAGATCCTGTTCTCCCCGGCCGACGAGGACGATCTCGCCTATGTCCTGGCCGCGTTGCCGCGCGAGACGCCGGTCACGACGATCGGCCTCGGCTCGAACCTCATTGTGCGCGACGGCGGCGTCGCCGGCGTCGTCATCCGGCTCGGCGGCCGGGCGTTCGGCGCGGTCGAGATCATGGACGGCTGTCGCGTCTCCGCCGGGGCGGCAGCTCCGGATCAATTCGTCGCCAAAGCCGCGGCGAAGGCCGGCGTTGACGGCTTAGCCTTCCTGCGCGGCGTGCCCGGGTCGATCGGCGGGGCGGTGGTCATGAACGCCGGCGCCCACGGCGGCGAGATCAAGGACGCGCTGATCGAAGCGCATGGGCTCGACCGGGCCGGCGCGAGGCGCGTCTTTTCGCGCGCCGACATGGGCTTTTCCTACCGGCACAGTTCGGCGCCCGAGGACGTCGTCTTCACCGCCGCGGTGTTTCAAGGGTTCCCCGGCGAGCCGGCCGCGATCGAGGCCGAGATGGAGCGCATCACCCGCGCCCGCGAGGCCTCGCAGCCGATCCGCGAGAAGACTGGCGGCTCGACGTTCAAGAACCCGTCCGGATTGAAGGCCTGGGAGCTGATCGACAGGGCCGGCTGCCGCGGCCTGCGCCTCGGCGACGCCGAGGTTTCGACCATGCACTGCAACTTTCTCATCAATCGCGGCCAGGCGACCGCCGCCGATCTCGAAGCGCTCGGCGAGGAGGTCAAACGCCGGGTTCTCGAGACGAGCGGCGTTATGCTCGAATGGGAAATCAAGCGGATCGGCCGAGCCCCCGAGCGATGACTCTTGGGAGCTGGACCGCTCAGGCCGTTGTCACGCGGATGCGCTCGCTGTTGGTTGCAATTGGCGTTGCGCCTCCTGCACGGCCTTCAAATTCGCCTGCCGCAGCCGCTCGGCGTCCTCGTCGAACAGGAAAGTCAGGAACACATAGCGCTGGCCGCGCGTCACCCGCGACACCTGATGCAGGATCGAGGCGGAGAACACGATCGCCGCTCCGGGGGCGGCCTTGAAGGTTCGCGGACTATATTCGGGAAACGAAATCTCCCCGCCGTCGAAGTCGGCGTTGAGATTGATCGACACCGCGAACCGGCGATGCGCCACCGCTATCCCGGTGTCGTCACGGTGGGGACCGAAATGGCCGCCGGTTTCAGCGTCGTAGCGGGCGATGAGGTCGCGCTCGATCCGGGTGACGGACATCTGGAACGC
The DNA here is from genome assembly GCA_049584355.1 of Roseiarcus sp. GTDB lineage: Bacteria > Pseudomonadota > Alphaproteobacteria > Rhizobiales > Beijerinckiaceae > Roseiarcus. Next base: position 2,445 of record JBAUXQ010000261.1, read on the forward strand.
TTTCCGGATCTCCGGGCCGACCCGCCGCCCGATCCGGGCGCGGATAGCGGCGATCAGGCGCGGATCGGTCAGCGGAAAATCGCGCCGGCGCTTCCAGCCGTTGTCGAAATGCTCGACCGACCGTCCCTCCACATCCTGCATGAACCCGCTTACCTTGCCGCCGTCGCGCTCGAAACAGTCGACGAGATGGCGGCAAAGCTCGGGCTCGAGAACGTCGGCAAGCGCGAGGATCGGCGCCGGCGGGGAATCGCCGAAGGCCTGGCTCGGCGGCGCCGCCCGATCGAGCCGTCCCAACACCCGGTCGTACTCGTCTAGCGGCGCGACCTCGACCACCCGCAGCGTCGGATCGAGGACGACCCAGGCGCGGCCGACTCCGAAGGCGCTGGCGAGGCTCTCGCCGTCCCACAGAAACCTGACCGAGGCAAATCGCATCTCGAGCGCGCTCCGCGCGGCCGGGTCCGGTTCGGAGACGACAGCGAAGAAGGCGGCTTTGCCGTCTTCGGCGAGGCGCCGGTGGGCGGCCAGCGACTGCAGCGCGGCATCCGTCCCGGGATCGCCGGCCGAACCGGGGAAGGCCAGCGCGATCGTGCGGCCGGGAAACGAATCGAAGGCAAGGCGATGGCGCCCCCGATTGAGGAGAAAGGCGCTGTCGCCCCGCTGAGCGCCGGGTTTAAGCGCAAATTCGATTGGCTCGCTCATCGGGCTTCCGGTTGATCGGGGGGCGCATCGACGTTTAGCCGCAGAAGCTTAAGGCTTGGAGACGATCGAAGCCCGGCGCGCCAAGCTTTTCCGCCCGTTGCTCGCTGGGGTTAACGTGTCGTTAAGCCGTTGGTCTTAATCGTGTCTTAACTCTGCGTCTTCGCGCAGCGTTAGGGAATTTGCGGGCGATGAAGCCACTCGCGGTCCTCAGTCCTGACCGGCCTACCCGGCCCGCCGCTCCGCTCGGCCGGGATCGCGTCCGCGCCCGTTCGCTCGACCGGACGGCCGGCGGCGGCGAAAGCGGTCCCGCTTCCCAAGCGTTCGGCGAATATGACGCAAAGGACGTCAATGGCGGCCCGCATCATAACCGGCCGGCAAATCTTAAACCGAATATTTACTATAAAGCCCAAGACTTCACGCTCGGGGCCCATCGGGTTCCGGGTTGTCGCGGCGCGAGCCGCGCCAACCGTCATCTGTGCGGGACGGCGGGCGAAGAAAGCGAGCCTGTCGGCCCCGGAGTCGAGGCCCGGCTGGGCCGGACGGAAATCTCGTGCGCGCCGGACTGGACCGCCCACGCAGGTTTTTCGTTCGATGTGCCGGGCGCCTGGATCGTGGAGGACGCGGCGTGCGATTGTTGAGCGCGATGCTCGGGTGGGGACAGGCGCGGCCCGGGCTGGCCGGCGTCGCCCTCGAAGCGCCCCCCCACCGGGTGGTGCTGCGCGGCGAGCGATCGGCGCGGGCGTCGTTGCGCTGGCGCATCCGAGTGGACCGTCCCGCTCCGCGCAAGCTCGAGATCGCGCTGACCGTGGCCGTTCTCCTCGGCGCGGGTCTTCTCGGCGCCGAGCGCGGCGGGCAACTCGATGCGGTCACGGCGCAATATGGCGGCGTCGCCGACTGGATCGCCTGCACGCTCAGGCTCGGCGTCCGAATGGTGACGGTTTCGGGCGCGACGCACATGAGCGAACGCAAAATCCTCGCCATCGCGGGCGTCGATGACAAAAAATCGCTGCCGTTCTTCGACGTCGCTCAAGCGCGGGCGCGGCTCGAGGCCGATCCGCTGATCAAGCAGGCGAGCGTGCGTAAACTCTACCCCAACCAGATCGTGATCGAGATCGTCGAACGCACGCCCTACGCCGTCTGGCAGAAGGACGGCGACGTCCGCGCGATTGCGGCCGATGGCGCGCCGATCGACGAGGTCAACGACGGTCGTTACGCCGACCTTCCGTTTGTCGTCGGCGAGGGCGCGAACGGGCGGGTGCGCGAGTTCGTCGCCCTGCTCGACGCGATGGACGAATTGAAGCCGCGCGTCGAAGCAGGCGTGCTGGTCGACCAGCGGCGGTGGAATCTGCGGCTGAAGTCGGGCGTCGACATTAAGCTGCCGGAATCGGATCCGGAAGCGGCGATCGCCGAGCTTCTCACCCTCCAGCGCCAATCCCGCATCCTGGAGAAGGACGTGCTGGCGCTCGATTTCCGGGTTCCGGGGCGGGTGTTCGCGCGCCTGTCCGAGGAGGCGGCCGCCGCCTGGGCGGATGGCCATGCGGCCAAGAAGGGCGCCCAGCCATGAGCAAGCCGCTCGCGCCGCGCATGCGCCAGATCCCGGCGCGCAAGAGCGTCCTACTGTCGGTGCTCGACGTCGGCGCTTCGAAGATTGTGTGCCTGATCGCCCGCCTGACGCCGATGGAGCCGTCGGAGGCGCTGCGCGGGCGCACCCACCGATGCAAGGTGCTGGGCGTCGGCCACCAGCGCTCGACCGGCGTCAAGGGCGGCGCGGTGGTCGATCTGCGGTCGGCGGAACAGGCCGCCCGGATGGCCATCGACGCCGCCGAGCGCATGGCGGGCGTCGAGGTCGGGGGCGTCATCGTCAACATGTCGGGCGGCCGCCTGGCCTCGCGCCGCCGCGGCGCGGACGCAGCGTTGCGCGGCAAGACCGTCGCCGAGCACGATGTCCAACGGGTTCTCGAAGCCGCGGCGATGGCGAACGGCGAGCCCGGACGAACGATTCTGCACGCGCTTCCGACCGCCTTCCGACTCGACGCGACCCGCGACATTCACGATCCCAAAGGCATGGTCGGGGCGGAACTCGGAGTCGATCTTCACCTCGCGACGTGCGATTCAGCGGCGGCGCGTAACCTGATGCTGGTGATCGAGCGCTGCCATTTGCGGGTCGAGGCGATGGTGGCGACGCCCTACGCCGCCGGCCTGTCGACGCTGGTCGACGACGAGGCGGAGCTCGGCGCCGCGGTGGTCGATTTCGGCGGCGGCTCGACCACGGTCGGCGTATTCTCCGGCGGCCGGCTCATCCACATCGACGCGGTCGCAATCGGCGGCATCCACGTGACCCGGGACGTCGCGCGCGGCCTCAACGTCTCGGTCAGCGACGCCGAACGCCTGAAGACCCTCTACGGCGCCTGCATCGCTTCGCCGTCCGACGACCGCGAAACCATCGCCGCCCACCGGCTGGGCGACGACACGGATCATCCAAGCCACCTGCCGAAGTCCGAGCTCACGCGAATCATCCGCCCGCGGATCGAGGAGATCCTCGAGCTCGTGCGCGACCGGCTGCGCGCTTCCGGATACGCGGCCCAGGCCGGCCGCAGGCTGGTGATGACCGGGGGCGCATGCCAGCTGACCGGGATGCCGGAGCTCGCCCGCACAATCATCTCCAGCCAGGCGCGCATCGGGCGGCCGCTCGGGATCGAAGGGCTGCCCGAATCCGGCAAGAGCCCCGCTTTCGCCGCCGCGGTCGGGCTGATGGTTTACCCGCAGATGGCTGGCCTCGAATATTACGCAGTCACGCGCCAGTTCTCGCGTCCCCATCAGGGCGAAGGCGGGTACGCGGCGCGGGTCGGACGTTGGCTCAAGGAGAGTTTCTAAGGGCGTTAGAGGCCCTCGCTTGAGGCGAGGGGAAGGTGAAAGCGAACACGCATTCCAATCGGCGCCGGCGGGCGTCCAACGCAACGAGGCAAGCATGTCGATCAATCTGAAAGCGCCCGAACTCAGGGAACTGAAGCCACGCATCATGGTGTGCGGGGTAGGCGGCGCCGGCGGCAACGCGGTCAATAACATGATCGTCTCCGGCCTGTCCGGCGTCGATTTTATCGTCGCCAACACCGACGCCCAGGCGCTGACGTCCTCGCGCGCCGAGCGGATCATTCAGATGGGCCTGCAGGTGACGGAGGGGCTCGGCGCCGGGTCCAAACCCGAAGTCGGCAAAGCCGCCGCCGAGGAGGCGCTGGAGGAGATCCGCGATCACCTCGCCGGCGCCCACATGGTGTTCGTCACCGCCGGCATGGGCGGGGGCACCGGCACGGGCGCCGCGCCGGTCATCGCCAGGGCGGCGCGCGAACTCGGCATTCTCACCGTCGGCGTCGTCACCAAGCCGTTCCATTTCGAGGGCGGGCGCCGGATGCGGGTGGCGGAGAACGGCATCGCCGACCTCCAGAAGGCGGTCGACACGCTGATCATCATTCCCAACCAGAACCTGTTCCGGGTCGCCAACGAAAAGACCACCTTCGCCGACGCGTTCTCGATGGCCGACCAGGTTCTCTATTCCGGCGTCGCCTGCATCACCGACCTGATGGTGAAGGAGGGGCTCATCAACCTCGACTTCGCCGACGTGCGCTCGATCATGAGCGAAATGGGCAAGGCGATGATGGGCACCGGCGAAGCGGCGGGCGACAAGCGCGCAGTGCAAGCCGCCGAAGCCGCCATCGCCAATCCGCTGCTTGACGAAACCTCGATGCGAGGGGCGCGGGGCCTCCTGATCTCGATCACCGGCGGCAACGACCTGACGCTCTATGAGGTCGACGAGGCGGCGAGCCGCATTCGCCAGGAGGTCGACGAGGAGGCCAACATCATCCTCGGCGCCACCTTCGATTCGGCGCTCGACGGCGTTGTGCGCGTGTCGGTCGTGGCGACCGGCATCGATCAGGCGGC
>JBAUXQ010000262.1:0-7805 GCA_049584355.1 Roseiarcus sp.
CGCTCGGATGGAGCGGCGAGGAACTTGACCGGTTAGCGGCGTCGGGAACGTTGGTGGAAATCGAGGATGAGCGCGAAGACTGACAAGGGTTATCGGAGCGAGATCGCGGGCGCGATCCATGAGATGATAAGCGACGCGCATGAGACCGGCGTCGTGTCCCGCGCAACGCTGCGCACCTTTGATGAGTCGTGCCTGGCCCCGGCGCCGGCGCTGGCGGGCGATGAGATCCGCGCCATCCGTGAGCGCGAGCAGGTCTCGCAGCCGGTCTTCGCCGCCTATCTCAACGTCTCGCGCAACCTCGTCTCGGATTGGGAGCGCGGCGTGAAGCGTCCAGGCGGCCCCGCGCTCCGCCTGCTCTCCATCATCCAGCGCAAGGGATTGCAGGCCGTCGCCTGAACCGCCGGGGATGACAAGTTTCGAGAGGCGAAGCCCATGACCGCGCCAGCCCGCATCGACAATATGCGCGTCATTCGCAGTCCCCGCGGGACCGAGCTCAGCGCCAAGAGCTGGCTCACCGAAGCGCCGTTGCGCATGCTGATGAACAATCTCGATCCCGACGTCGCCGAACGGCCGGGCGAGCTCGTCGTCTATGGCGGCATCGGGCGGGCGGCGCGCGACTGGCCGGCGTTCGACCGCATCGTCGCGACGTTGCGCCGGCTCGAGGGCGACGAGACCCTGCTCGTCCAGTCGGGCAAGCCGGTCGGCGTTTTCCGCACCCACGCTGACGCGCCCCGCGTCCTGATCGCTAACTCCAACCTGGTCCCGCACTGGGCGACCTGGGACTGCTTCAACGAGCTCGATCGCAAGGGCCTGATGATGTACGGCCAGATGACCGCCGGCTCGTGGATCTATATCGGCTCGCAGGGCATCGTGCAGGGCACCTACGAGACCTTTGCCGAGATGGGGCGGCGGCACTATGGCGGCGATCTGCGGGGCAGATGGATTCTCACCGCCGGCCTCGGCGGCATGGGCGGCGCGCAGCCGCTCGCCGCGTCGATGGCCGGCGCTTCGCTCCTCGCCGTCGAGTGCCGCCCGTCCAGCATCGAATTTCGCCTGCGCACCGGCTATATCGACCTTCAGGCCAAGGACCTCGATGACGCGCTCGCAATCATCGAGAGGGCGACCAGGGAGAGGAAGGCCGTCTCGGTCGCGCTGCTCGGCAATGCCGACGAAGTGATGCCCGAGCTCGTGCGGCGCGGCGTCAGGCCCGACATCGTCACCGACCAGACCTCGGCGCACGATCCGATCAACGGCTACCTGCCGAAAGGGTGGACGCTCGCGCAATGGGAGGAGCGGCGAGCGAGCGATCCCAAGGGCGTGGAGCGCGCCGCCAAGGCGTCGATGGCCGAGCATGTCCGGGCGATGCTCGCCTACGCCCACGCCGGGGTTCCGACTGTCGACTACGGCAACAACATCCGCCAGATGGCGCTCGAGGAAGGCGTCAAGGACGCCTTCGATTTCCCGGGCTTCGTCCCGGCCTATATCCGGCCCATGTTCTGCCGCGGCGTCGGGCCGTTCCGCTGGGCGGCGCTGTCGGGCGATCCGGAGGACATCTACAGGACCGACGACAAGGTCAAGGAGCTGATGCCCGGCGATTCCCATCTCCACAATTGGCTCGACATGGCGCGGGCGCGGATCAAGTTCCAGGGCCTGCCGGCGCGCATCTGCTGGGTGGGCTTGGGCGACCGGCACCGGCTCGGGCTCGCCTTCAACGCCATGGTCGCGTCGGGCGAACTCAAGGCCCCGATCGTCATCGGGCGCGATCATCTCGATTCCGGCTCCGTCGCCTCGCCGAACCGCGAAACCGAAGCCATGCAGGACGGCTCCGACGCCGTCTCCGACTGGCCGCTGCTCAACGCGCTCCTCAACTGCGCCTCAGGCGCGACCTGGGTGTCGATCCACCACGGCGGCGGCGTCGGCATGGGCTTCTCCCAGCACGCCGGCATGGTCGTGGTCTGCGACGGAACGGCGGAAGCGGCTCGGCGGATCGAGCGCGTGCTCTGGAACGATCCGGCGAGCGGCGTCATGCGCCACGCCGACGCCGGCTACGAGGCGGCGGTGGAATGCGCGAGGGAGAAGGGACTGGATTTGCCGAGCCTCCAGTTGGGTTAAGCTGGGGCCAGGAGCAGCAATGCGCGGCAGTCGAATTCCCGAGACGCGCCGAGCGCGGGTCTTGCGCCAGAGTCAGACGCGCGCCGAGACCGTCCTGTGGCGAGCGTTGCGCGGGCGCAGTCTCGGCGGGCTGAAGTTTGTCCGCCAGGAGCCGATCGGCCCCTACTTTGCCGACTTCGTATGCCGGGACAAAAGGCTGGTCGTCGAAATCGACGGCGCGACGCATTCGACCGACGAGGAACTTCGTCGCGACACCCGGCGTACTGAGTTTCTGCGCGGAAATGCCTACCGGGTCGTCCGATTTTCAAATGAAGACGTCTACCGGAACCTCGATGGCGTGCTTGAGACTATCTATGCCGTACTCAACGAATCGAACTCGAATAGTCCTTCGTAACGCTCCGACGATTCCCTCTCCCCGCGGGCGGGGAGAGGGCTAGGGTGAGGGGCTTGGCGATTGGCCGCTGACTTCCGCCCTCCCCCTCATCCCGACCTTCTCCCCGCTTGCGGGGAGAAGGGGTGCAGGCGGCGCGCCCGGATCGTCAGCCTCTCAGCGCCTGGTCGAGGTCGGCGATGAGGTCGTCCGGGTTTTCGATGCCGACCGAGAGGCGGATCAGCGCCGGCGTGATCCCTAACCGCATCTGTTCCTCGGCCGGAATGTCGGAATGGGTCATGGCCGCGGGGTGCGAGGCCAGAGTCTCGGTCCCGCCCAGGCTGACCGCGAGCTTGATCACCTCGAGCTTATCCAGCACCGCGAAGGCTTCGGCTTCGCCGCCCTTGACCTCGAAACTGAAAGTCGAGCCCGGCCCTTTGCACTGGCGTTCGAAGACCTCCCGATCGGGATGGTCCTTGGGCAGAAAACCCAGATACCAGACCGAGGCGATCCCGGCATGGGCGCGCAGAAAGTCCGCCACCTTGCGCGCGCCCTCGGCGGCGGCGGTCATTCTGAGCTTGAGCGTTTCGAGCGACCGCATCAACATCCAGCCGGTGTTGGGATCGCACATCGTGCCGAGGATCGTGCGCATTCCGCGGATCGGCTCAAGCGCGTGGGCCGCGCCCGAGCAGCCCCCCGCGATCAGATCGGAATGGCCGCCGACATATTTGGTGAGCGACGTCACGACCAGATCGGCCCCGTGCGCCAACGGCGTCTGATACAAGGGTCCGAGCATCGTATTGTCGACGATGACGACCGGGCGCTTTCCATCCTCGCCCCTGAGGCCGTCGCAGATCTCTCTGGCGCGGCCGATGTCGACGAGGCCGTTGGTCGGATTGGCCGGCGTCTCGAGATAAATCGCCGCGATCGGACCGATGGCGCGCGCCCGGTTCATCGCCTCCTCCATCGCCTTCGTCCCGCTTTCCGCCGGAAACTCGACTGAAGTCACGCCGAATTGCGGCAAGATCCGCTTCAAAAGAAAATCGGTCCCGCCATAGACAGGTCCCGAATGAACGATGACCGAACCTGGCCGCGCATAGGCCCAAAGGCTGGTGGAAATCGCGGCCATGCCCGAGGCGAATGTCAGATTAGCCTCGGCCTCGTCCCAGATCGCCAGCCGGTCCTCGAGCATTTCGAGATCGGGGTTGTTGATCCGGCTGTAGATGAGGCCCGGCTCTTCGTTGGGCCGCTTCTGGCGCAGGCCGTAGGCCAGCTCGAAGAATTCCTTGCCGTCCTGGGCGGTGCGGAAGACGAAGGTCGAGGTATGAAAGACCGGCGGCTTCAGCGACCGCTCGCTGAGGAACGGATCGTAGCCGTAGCCCATCATCAGGGTTTCCGGCGCGAGCGGCCGATTGCCGAGGAACCTCTTGCGCCATCGTTGGTCCGACATCAGCATCGCCTCCCGCGCCGCCGCGCAAACAGGCTGATGTCTTAGCGCGTTCGAGCGCCGCCGTCCGCATCGTCGCCGCAGGCGCTTCCAACGAACGCGTGATACGTTTTGGCGATCAGCTCATCAACCAGCCGCGGCGGCCGCTCGCGGCGCTTAAGATGAGGCCTGACGGCGGCGAGCGGGACTTCCGCCAGCACGAATGCGGCGCGGCGCAGCTCGGTCCCGCCGGCGCGGCCGAACGCGGCCCGTGCGAACGTCTTCAAGCACGCCTCGAAGCGCTCGGCCTGATCGGCGACGCCGCGCTTCAGCGCCGCCGGCCAGTCGCCGTGGACGAAATCGTGGCGGCTGTAGAGCATCAATAGCCGCGCGTCATCGAGATGGCGGCGCGCCCACGCAGGCGTGTGGAGAGCGGCGCTGAGGCCGTCGCCGGCCTCGATCGCAGCGACAAAGCCCTCCTGAAACGCGAGCACAGTCGTGAGCCACAACTCGCCGAGCAGCGCGTCGCGCGACGCGAAGCGGTAGTAGAACGAGCCCTTTGGCGCCTTGAGCCGCTCGGCGACGGCGTCGACGGAAACGGCGGCCGGCCCGCGCTCGGCGATCAGCTCGCGGGCCGCGGCCAGGAAGCCGGCCTGATCGAATTGCGCTCGCCCCATAGTTGTAGACTAAACGGTCTAGACTCTGAGGTCAACATGTGCCAGGTTGCGCTCTGGAACCCGCCACCGTCATTGCGAGCGACCCCCGGATCAAGTCCGGGGGGAAGCAATCCAGCAGAACATGGGGCGCGCCCGAGGTTCCCCTGGATTGCTTCGTCGCTTCGCTTCTCGCAATGACGAAGGTGGGTGAAACGGAGGTTCTGCAATGTCACAGGCGATCGAACAGCACGACGGCCTCGAAGTGAGTCGGCTCCTTGCCGGCGCGGCCAAGACAATGGAAAGCGCGCGCTATTGCTGGCTCGCGACCGCCTCCGACGCCGGCCCTCCCCGTTTCCGGCCGATGGGGCAAATTCTCCGCGATCCCGGCGAGGACGAATGGACGATCCGGTTCCTGACCGACGGCCGCTCGCGCAAAGTCGCCGACATGCGGCGCGATGGAGAGGTCGCGATCCTCTTCCAGCACGATCCCGACCTCGCCTTCGTCACCCTGATCGGCAAGGCTGCGCTTCACGACAGCGCGTCCGAGGTGCGGGAGCGCTGGAAGCGCGCCTACGACCTCTACTTTCCGACCGAGCCGGACCGGGCGAACGCAGTCTTCGTCGAGGTCGAGGTCGAGCGCATGGAGCTTTGGATTCGCGGCGTCACGCCGGAGCCGTTCGGACTGCGCGCGACCGTGCTCGAGCGCGACGCCGGGGGCGGCTGGCGGGTCGTTGCATCATGAGGCGCGCCGAAGACGTCATGATCCCCTAAGCAGCGAGAGCGTAGTCGCTTCCTCGGGCCGGAGACCCTTCGGCTCGGGGGGTCCGCCCACCTGCACAGCTTCCGGAGCAAACCCGCCGCCGAGATAGGCGCCGGTCACAGCAGGATGGATGTAGGACTTCCGGCAGACGGCCGCGGTATTTCCCAAAGCCGCGGCGACCTGCTTGACCGCGGCGCTTATCGCGCGCTTGGCCTTTGTCTCGCTCTCGAACTGACCGGAGGCCCCGAGAAAGCGCGCCATCAGCACCGTCCCGGCCCAGGTGCGAAAATCCTTGGCGGTGATGTCGCGGCCGGTGATCTCCCTGAGGTAGGCGTTGACGTCGCCGGAGGATACGGCGCGCAGCTCCTTGTCGTCGTCGAAATATTGCAGGAGGTCCTGTCCCGGCAGCTCCTGGCACGCCCGGATGATCCGGGCCACCCGCCGGTCGCGCATCGCCAGCGACCATTGCTTGCCGCTCTTGCCGGTGAAGCGGAACCGCACCTCGGACCCCTCGACCGCGACATGCTTGCTCTTGAGAGTCGTGAGCCCATAGCTCTCGTTGGCTTTCGCATATTCGTCGTTGCCGACACGGATCAGGGTGGTCTCGAGCAGATGCACCACCGTCGCGAGAACCTTCTCGCGCGGCAGCCCGCGGAGGCTCATGTGTTCGGCGACCCTCGTCCGAAGTCTGGGCAACGCCTCGGCGAATTCGACCAGGTGCTCGTATTTCGACTGCTCCCGCGCCTCGCGGTAGTCGGCGTGGTAGCGATACTGCTTGCGCCCCTTGGCGTCGCGGCCGGTGGCCTGAAGGTGTCCATCCGCGGCGGCGCATATCCAGACGTCGGTCCATGCCGGCGGGATGACGAGCGAGCGTATGCGCTTAAGCACGACGGCGTCCGCCACCCGCCTGCCCCGCGCATCAAGATAGACGAAGCCTTTACCCGCCCGACGGCGCCGGATCGCCGGCGCATCGTCGCACACATAGCGCAGGCCGGGCGGCGCCGGCATGGCGATTTCGACGGAAACACTGACCTCGGAGTCGAGCATTGGCGGACCTTGGCTGTCCGATGGAACGCCCGCCGCGCCCGGCCTGTTCCCGTTCCTGTATGGCGGGGGGTGTCGGACGACTGCCGTGAACCGGGCGCTGGCGACGGCCGTTCTCGCAACTCCTCAGACGGCAGCGCTCGTCACGCCGCAGGTCTGAGCTCCGACAAGCCGTCTGCTTCGACACCAATCATGGCGCTCCTATCGTGAACACGGTGCGCGGTGCGCTGTCGTCGCGCGGCCATGCCTGTTCGACATTCGACAGCGGAACCGGAGTGGTCGCGATCTTGAAGCCCGCGGACGCGGCTGCCCGGAGCAGCCCGTCAATGGCGTGGACGAAGCGATCGAAGGGAATGCTGCCGATGCCGCTTCCCATCAGCACGATCGCCGAGGAGCGCAACGCGGCGCTCGGCAGGGTGATGTCCGGCCCGCTAACCGCGCCGATCTGGACGAACCGGATCGGGACTGCCTCCTGTCCGGCCTTGGCCGCGGCGATCAGCAGGCGCTCGGCGCTCATCCCCCACAGATAGTCGATCACGACATCCACCCCGTGCGCGAACTCTTGCCTGAAGCTTTCCTCCAACGCCGCCCCGTCGTCGACGAGCGGAATCATCACATCCGCGCCGAGCGCCGCGACCGACTTGAGCGCGTCGGCGTTACGGGCGGTCGCAATGACCTTTCCGGCGCCCAGATGCCTGGCGATCTGCACGGCGAGCCGGCCCGCCGTCCCGGCCGCGCCGTTGACCAGCACAGTTTCGCCGGGCTTAAGTTTGGCGCGATCCACATAGGCCGCCCACGACGACATGCCGGGATTGGCGATCGCCGCGGCGGTCACATCATCGAGATCGTCTGGAAGAGGCAGGCAGCGCGCCGGCGGGGCCACGGTTCGTTCGGCCATGCTGCCGTAGGGCGCTCGCGGCAGGACGAAATAGACGCGGGCGCCGTCATCGAGCCTCCCCACGCCGTCGATGCCGACCACAAAGGGGAACTGGCCCGCTGAGCTATAGTGCTGGCCCGAGGCCCGGCTCTTCACCACCTGGCTGATGGCGGCGGCGGTCACCGCAATGCGGGATTCCCCGGCGGCCGGTTCGGGCTCGCTGAACTCCGCGTAGACCGGAGGCTTGCCCGCTTCCAGCACAACGGCGGCTTTCATGGCGCATTTCCCTTCTGACTTCGCATACGTCCTTCGAGACGCGCCTTCGGCGCTCCTCACGACGGGGAGGTTGGGGTCAAATGCACAATACTTCGGAATCGGCACACTGGTTCCCGTATAGCTCAACGAATCCTTCCGTTTCTCAGAGCAGGGGGCTATGATGCGCGCATCCGCTCGCCACGAGCGCTTCGGACGTCGCGTTTCGCCGCGAGGCGGTCTGAGGCGGAGAATCCGGACGGCCGTTTCCTTCTCGGGCGAAGTCAGCAGGCCTCAGAACGCATTCC
>JBAUXQ010000263.1:0-3866 GCA_049584355.1 Roseiarcus sp.
AGCGCCGCGGCGTCAGGCACGCCATTGGCGAGCAAGGTGTAGCGCACGAGCTGGATCAGAAGCGCGCCGATCAGCGTGCCGACCACGGTCGCCTGTCCGCCGGTGAACGGAGTGCCGCCGACCGCCACCGCCGCGATCGCGTCGAGCTCCATGCCGAGGCCGACAAGATTGGCGTCGCTCGACGAATTGATCGATACGACGACGAGACCGGCTATCCCGGCGCACAGGCCGCTGATCGCGTAGACCCATCGCTTGACCGAAGCGACCGGCACGCCGGAGAGCCGCGCCGCCCGTTCGTTGCCGCCGACCGACAGGATCTGGCGGCCGAACAAGGTCGAGCGCAGCGTCCAGGCGGCGGCCGCCACCAGCGCCAGCATGATGATGACCTGGCAGGGCACGCCGAACACGCGCCCGAGGCCGATGAACTGAAACGTCGGGTTCTTGAACGCCTGCAGATTGCCGTTGGTCAGCACCTGGCCGATGCCGCGGCCGGCAATGAACATGACCAGCGTGCCGACGATCGGCTGGACCCGGAACCGGGTGATGAACCAGCCATTGAACAAGCCGAACACCCCCGCGATCGCGACCGGCGCGACAAAAGCGAGCGCGTTGCCGAGCGCGGGATAGGAAAGTCCGAACGAACTCAAGAAGATCATCGGCGCGAGCGCGCCGGAAATCGCCATCAGCGAACCAACCGAAAGGTCGATGCCGCCGGTCGCGATCACCAGCGTCATGCCGACCGAGACGATGACGATCGTCGCCACCTGGGTCAGGTTCACGTTGAGGGTTTGCCAGCTGGCGAAATTCGGCGTCACCGCGAAATTGAACGCCAAGAGCACGATGAGCGCGGTCAGCGCGGCGTAGCGCCTGAAGAAGGCGGCTACGTCGAACGAGACGCCCTTCCGCCCGATCGTCGGCGCGTCAGCCATTGACGGCTTCCTCGCCGGCCTCCGCCCCGCCGTGCGCCATCGCCGCCATGATCGCGGCGGCGCTCGCTTCGGCGTGCGGCAGATCGGCGACCGTGCGCCCGTCGCTCAGAACGAACACGCGGTCCGCGCCCTCGGTGATTTCCTCAAGCTCGGAGGAAATCATCAATACGCCGAGGCCCTGATCGGCAAGCTCCCGGATCAGCGCCTGAATCTCGGCCTTGGCGCCGACATCGATGCCGCGCGTGGGCTCGTCGAGGATCAGGAGCTTCGGATCGGTGCAGAGCCATCGCGCCAGCAGCACTTTCTGCTGATTGCCGCCGGATAGTTCGCGAATCTTCTGCTCGGCGCTCGACGCCTTGATCGCGAGGCGCTTCATGAAGCGGTCGACGATTTCGCGCTGGCGCGCCTCATCGACGATTCCCATGCTCGTCAGGCGCGGCAGGATGCCGAGCGTCATGTTTTCGCGCACCGACATGTCGGGAACGATGCCGTCGGCCTTGCGGTCCTCGCTGCAATAACCGACGCCGAGCGCGATCGCCTCGGCGGGCTCGCGCGGCGAAACGGCGCGGCCGCCCAATTCGATGGTTCCGGCGTCGGCCGGATCGGCGCCGAAGATCGCGCGCGCGACTTCGGTGCGGCCGGAGCCGAGGAGGCCCGCGAGGCCGACGATCTGGCGTTCGCGCACTTCGACGCGGGCGTCCCTCACCTTGCGTCCGATCTGAAGACCTTCGGCCGACAGCACGACCTCGCCCGCAGCGGCGTGGGCGGCGGAAAATCCGGTCGAACGCGCGCGCACCGTCTCGAGATCGCGTCCGAGCATCGCTGCGATGAGATGCAGCTTGTCGACGTCGCCCATTCGGCCCGCCATCACCGTGCGTCCGTCGCGCATCACCGTCACCCGGTCGCAGACCTGGTAGAGCTCGTCGAGCCGATGGCTGATGAAAATGACCGCCACGCCCTCGGCGCGCAGGCGGCGCATCACGTCGAACAGAACCGAGACCTCGCGTTCGTCGAGCGACGAGGTCGGCTCGTCCATGATCACGAGCCGCGCCTTGAACGAAACCGCGCGGGCGATGGCCACCATCTGCTGGATCGCGGTCGAGAAATCCATCAGCGGCCTGCGCACGTCGATCTCGACCGCGAAGCGCCGGAGCACGTCGGCCGCCTCGGCGTTCATGCGGCCCCAGTCGAGCAGTCCGTAGCGGCGGTATTCGCGGCCGAGGAAAATGTTCTCGGCCACCGATCGGAACGGAACGAGGTTGATTTCCTGGTAGATGGGGCTGATGCCCCCACGCTGCGCGTGCTGAGGGGACGCGAAGTCGACGGGCTGGCCGCCGAAGACGATCGAGCCGGAGTCGCGGCGATAGGCGCCGGTCAGCACTTTGATCATCGTCGACTTGCCGGCGCCGTTCTCGCCGACGAGGGCCATGATCTCGCCTGGCTCGACCTCGAGCGAAGCGGCGGATAGCGCCTGCACGCCCTGGAAGCGCTTGTTGACGTCGCGCATGACAAGAAGCGGATCGGTCGGCGACATCGTTGCTTTCGGCGTTGTCGGGCGCGGGAGCGACCAAAGACGCGCCCTCCCGCCGGCAGCAAAGCAGGCGGGAGGGGTTTCGACAAGAGCCAGGAACAAAGTCCCCGGGCGAGGTCAGAACGCTGTGGGCAGCACCTCTTTGGCGTTGCTGGCGTCGAAGAAGCGGTCGGGATTGATGATCATCGGCGGAATCGTGTCGCCGTTGGCGTATTTGTACAAGATATCGAACGCAGCCGGGCCGAAGCGGGGGTTGCACTCGCAGGAACAGCCGAGCTTGCCGTCGATGATCGCCTGCACGCCATCCTTTTCGCCGTCGATCGAGACCACGAGGATGTCCTTGCCGGGGACCTTGCCGGCGGCCTCGATGGCGGCGATGGCGCCAAGCGCCATTTCGTCGTTGTGAGCGTAGACGATGGTCGCGTCGGGATGGGCCTGCAACAGGGTCTCGGCGACCTGGCGTCCCTTGTCGCGGGCGAAGTCGCCGGACTGGCTCGCGAGGATGACCATTCCCGGCGCCTTCGCCTTGATGGTGTCGTCGAAGCCCTTCTTGCGATCGTTGGCCGGCGAAGCGCCGACGGAGCCTTCGAGCTCGATGATCTTGCCCTTGCCGCCTGTCTTCTCGATCGTCCAATCGGCGACCCGCTGACCCTCGAGGACGAAGTTCGAGCCGATGAAGGCGAGAAAGTCGACGCCCGGCTTGGCGAGCGACGGATCGACGTTGCGGTCGACCAGCAGCACCGGGATGCCGGCCTTCTTGGCGTTCATCACCGCCGGGATCAGCGGCTTTTCCTCACGCGGCGGCAGGAAGATGAAGTCGACCCCTTGCGCGATCATGCTGTTGACGTCGGCGACCTGCTTGGCCGCCGAGCTGGCGGCGTCGGTATAGACGAGCTGGGCGCCGCGCTTGGCGGCTTCATCCTTCATGCTGGCGGTCTGCGCCAGGCGCCAGGGGTTGTTGCTCTCGGTCTGGGCGAAGCCGACCTTGTAGTGGTCCTTTTTCTTGAGCGGCGGGACCTGGCCGAAGGCGGGAATGATCGTCAGCCCGGCGACGCCGCCGGCCGTTCCGATCAACAATGTACGGCGATCAATAATCATTCGAGTTTCCTCCTCTTGATGAGCGCTCTAGCTTGAGCGCGTCGCGACGGCTTCCAGACCGTTTGTATGTCGGGGAAAGGACCGTTTCACGGCGCCTTTGTGGCGCGCCGCTCGTGCAGGCTTGAACCCCGGCTTGAGGCGATGATAATAAAGCGCTAAAGAATGTCAATGGGGCGCTGAACGCGATTCCCCTCGGCGCAATTTGTGATTGAATGTCAGTTATTTGTTGAGATAATAATATTCGCAAGCGAACACCGAGGGCGAGGATGCGGCAGGACGAGGGCGCGCATGCCGGCGCGGGTCCGGGC
>JBAUXQ010000264.1:0-5392 GCA_049584355.1 Roseiarcus sp.
CGCAGCGACTTCGACCAGCGGCCATTCGGCGTAAGCGCGGCTGATCGCGCGCCTGTAAGCCGCGCGTTCGCCGGCGACCGGCGGCGCGAGGTCGACGGCCTCAATCATTTCGCCGAGCTTGAGCGCATGATCGGCGGCGCCGTTCGAGCCGTCGCCGAGCAACTGCCCAATGCTCAAATCTTGGCGCTGGTTGGTCGCGATCTTCGCCTCATAAGCCAAAAGCGCCGTCGCCATGGTCGAAGGATGCGGGGCGACGCATGGGCCCAAGTCGAAGACAACGCCGTAAAGATGGTTGCCCTCGCGCGCCGGGCAGCGATCGCCGCCCTTTTTCAGGCAGGCAATGTGCGGATTGCGGTAGTACCAGCAGCGCGAACGCTGGCCGAGATTGCCGCCGAGAGTGGCGAGATGGCGGATCTGCGGCGTCGCCAGACCGCCCGCCGCGGCGGCGACGCCGGGATAGGCTGCCGCAAGCCGGGCGTCGGCGGCAATGGCTGCGATCGACGTCGAAGCGCCGATCCGGGCCGCCCCGGCCGCGTCCCAGGCGATCCCGACCATGGCCGAAGTCGGAACGATGTCGACGAGCGGCCCGCGCGACACGCCGCTGCGGCGGCGCTCCGAGAGGTCGGTGCCCGAGGCGCGGAACTCGGGCTCTCCCGGCCCGGGGACGATTGGCCCCATCGCCGTCATGCGGCCGTCCTCCGACGGAGAAGATCGATCAGCCGGTCGGGCCGGATCGGGATCTCGCAGGGCCTGACGCCAATGGCGTTGCGGATGGCGTTGGCGATCGCGGGCGAAGTCGGCACGGTCGCGACTTCGCCGATGCCGACGCTGCCGCCAAGCACATGGTCGAAGCCGCCCTCGTCAAAGGCGATGTCGATCGGCGGAATGTCGGCGATGCCCGGCATGCGGTAGTCGTCGAGGCTCGTCGTCAGAACGTCGCCGGTCGCAGCGTCGATCTCACGTCCCTCGTAAAGGGCGTAGCCCAATCCTTGGACGATGCCGCCCGCGGCCTGGCTGCGCGCCAGCGCGGGAGCGGCGAGCTTGCCGACGGCGATGCCGGAATGGGCTCTGAGCACCCGCACGTGGCCGAGCAGCGTATCGACCTCGACCTCGATCACCTGAACCGAGCTTGGCGCTCCGGCGCCGATCGCCAAATGGTTGGAGCGGCGCATCATGAAGCCGAAGATCCAGCCGATCAGCCCCGCGTCCTTCACCAGCGAGTTGTTGCCATAGGCCGTCCGGCCGTTGTCCTCAGGGCGCTCGGCCACGACTTTGAGATCGGGCGAGGCGGCGATGAGGTCCCGCCACGGCGCGTTCGATCCGGGGACAGGCTTGCGTCCCGTCTTGTCGGCGATGCTCGCCTTGAGCTTGCCGGCGGCGAGGAGGAGCGGCGGCACGATCGACGCGGTGACGCGGCTGCCGCCGGATGTCGGCCCCTCCGGGAGCTTCGAATCGCCGATCCTGACCTCGACCTCGTGCGGATCGAGGCCGAATTCGCGAGCGACCGCGTCGGCGATGACGCTGCGAGTCCCGGTGCCGATGTCCTGGGTCGCGGTGCTGGCGACGATGCGACCGGCCTCGATTGCGAGCTCGACCTTCGTGCCGAGCTGCCAGAGATAGAGCCAATAGCCCATCGCCGCGCCGACGCCGCGACGGTAGCGGCCGGTCTGCGGCTCGGCGCCCGGCCGCCGGCGCCACGTCTCGAGCGCTGCGGCCCAGTCGTAGAGGCGCTGCCGATCGGGATTGGGGTCCCAACGCTTGCGCAGCTGGATCGCGTCGGTCTTGAGCCTCAGCGCCGCCTCGTCGATCGCCTGCTCGAGCGCGAACGCCAACGGCGGACCGCCGGGGGCGCGGAAGGCGCAGCCCGGCGGCAGGTTGCTGACGATGTCATTGTCGATGAGCTCCTTGGCTTCGGCCCGGTAGATGAGACGGGCGAGTCCGGCGACGGTCGAATTCACCGCCACCCCGGCGTCGGAATGGGCGGTCAGCGACAGCGCCTTGAGAGCCCCGTCGCGCCCCGGCAGAATCGAAACCTTGACCTCGGCCGCCGGCCGGTAGCCCGCGACCGACAATTCCTCATGCCGGTCGAACGCGACCCTGACCGGGGCCGCGGCGGCTCTGGCGAGCTTGACGGCGATCACGCTCTCGGCGCCAAGTCCGTTCTTCGAGCCGAAACCTCCGCCGATGTGCTCGGCGACGACCCGAACCTTGCGCGAATCGAGCTTGAAGCGCCCGGCGATCTTCGTTCCGAGCTCGGCGACGGATTGGGTCGAGGCATGGATGGTCAATTCGTCGCCGTCGAATCTCGCAATCGCCGCATGCGGCTCGAGACAGGTATGCTGCTGGACCCCGGTCCGGAAAGTCCCTTCGAACAGGAGCGGATCGCCCTGCGCGCTGGCGCTCGCGATCGCGCCGCGCGCCGACTTTTTCTTGAGCGAGAACGCGGCGGTCGGGCCGCGGATATTGCCTACCCATGAGGCCGGCGCGGCCCCGCCTTCGCCGGCGTTGTACCTCTGCCCCTTGCCTTTGGGAAAAAGGATCGGGGCGTCGGGTTTGCGCGCCGCCTGCGGCCCGATGACGCTCGGCAGGATCTCGTAGTCGACTTTGATCGCGGCGAGCGCGGCGAGCGCGGTCTTACGATCGGCCGCGGCCACCGCGGCGACCGGCTCGCCGACGAACTGGACCATGCGGTCGTCGTCGAGGAGGGAGATGGCCGCGGCGACGCCGGGCGCAGCGCGCGCCGGCTCGACATCGATTCTCCCGACCCGGGCGCGGGCGTGCGGCGAGCGCAGGACCACGCCTTCGAGCTGCCCGTCGTGGTGAATATCGACGGTGTAGACCGCCGCGCCGGTGACCTTCTGGCGCGCTTCGACGCGCGGCGAATTTTCGGCGTCGCCATCGTATTTGCCGCTGCAGGCGTCGGCGACGGCGCGAAAGATGTTGTCGTAGGCGCCGCAACGGCAGAGGTGGCCGGATAGCGCGCGGCCGATCTCCTCGCGCGTCGGCGCGACCGCTCCGCGGGCGGCGCGCCAAGCGTCGTGAAAGGCGCTCGCCTCGACGATGAAGCCGGGAGTGCAGAATCCGCATTGCAGCGCGTCGAGGGCCATGAACGCGCGCTGGACGGGATGCAGCTTGACGGCGCCGACGCCTTCGACCGTGGTCACGCTCTTGCCCGCGGCGGCTTTCGCCGGCAGGAGGCAGCTCGCGACCGGAACGCCGTCGAGAAGCACCGTGCAGGCGCCGCAGACGCCGGCGCCGCAGACGAGCTTGGTCCCGGTCAGACGCAAGCCATCGCGCAGGACGTCGACCAGGAGCGCCTCGGGGTCATCGGGGAGCGTCGCTTCGCGGCCGTTGATCAGAGCGCTGGTCATGGCTGTCTCCTTGAGGGGCGTGACTCGATTTCTTCCGGCGCGGCGGCGATCGCTCCGGCGACCATCAGGCGAAGGGAACGGTCGAGATCGGCGAACGCGCTTGGGTCAGCCCTCTTGAGATCGAGCCCATGCGCGGCTAGCTCGACGCTGCGGGCGAGCCCGGCCGGCGTCACGCCCTTCCGCAAAACGACCTTGCCCGCGGCGCAGGCGCGCTCGATCGCGCCGGCGATCAGGCTCAGTTTCCGGTCGAGGAAGCTTTGGTGAAGATCGCGCGTCTGGCGCTGCTGCTCGGAGAGCAGCTCCTCAACCTGGGCAGAGCCTTTGATCAGTTCGAAGAGATAGCGAAAGCGCGCCTCGAGCTGCGCGGCGAGAATGTCGGCGAGCCCCTTGCCGGCCTGTTCTTGCTTCAGGCCCGCGGTCCGCTCGGCTTCGAAAGCGCTTTCGTAAACGGCCTCGATGACAGCGCGGAACAGCGCTTCCTTCGTCGGGAAATGATGATAAAGCGCCTGCCGGGTGAGGCCGGACTCTTGCGCGACCAGCTCCATCGAGGCGAGGCGATAACCGTGCTGGCCGAACACTTTCGCTGCGGAATCGATGATGCGTTCACGGGACGCCATTTGACGATCTTGACATACACCGCAGAAATGTCAAATCGCGGGCGTGACGCGCTTGCGCATCGACCCGGCATGACGCCAATAGATGAGAGCGCCAACGCGCGGAGCGCGCACACTGGGCAATGAAGCGGCGGGGGCGTTGGGAGTGTGGCTTCTGCGCTCGGCGTATCTCGAGCGGCTCGACACCGGCGAGAAGATCTTTCAATACGGCGACGACCCGCGCGGCGTGCTCATCCTCCACGAGGGCGGCCGGATGGCGGCGATCATCACGCCGTCGCATCAATCCGGCGACGCGCCCCCGCCAAGGCGAAAGCTCCTCGCCTATTCAGGCCGTTACCGGATCGAGCCCCCCAACCGCTTCGTCACCGACGTCGACATCGCCTGGATGCCGAGCTGGGTCGGGACGCCCCGCGCGAGGACCTTCACACTCGGCGACGGCACGCTCGACATCGTAAGCGACCCGGCGCCGGTCGAGTTCCTCGATGGCGCGATGGCGATCGGCGTGCTCGCGTGGGCGCGCGAGGATCGCTAGTGCCGCAATTTCAATGATTGCTCAGGGATGCTTCTATCTCTGCGAAATTCGGATCGTCGATTGGCGTCGCCATCGCAATCGAAACACGATGGGCTCAGGCGCGCGCCTCCATGAGCGCTTCCAGCGCCTCCGGCGCGCCGACCGGCAGGCTGCAAGTCTGGCCCTGACATAGCATGGCGATCGGCTCGTCGGCACGCGGCAGGTCGGCGCGCGGCGGCCCGTCCGGCCACAAGTTGCGGTCGAGCCGAAGCACGGTCAGCGACGGATCGGGCGCGCAGAGCGCGACCTTGGCAAGCGCCTTGGCGCGCGGATCGTCGATGGGCCCGTCGATGACGATCGAACCGCCGCGCTCCAGCATGTCGGCGCTCGTCAGAGTGAGCGGACTGCCGCCGAGCCCCTCGGGCGCGCCGGAAACCGCGCGGATTAGGCTTTCGGCCGCCTCGCGCCAGCGCGGTCCGTCGGTCAGATGCCATAAGGCGACGAACACCTCGGCGAGAAGGCCGACGCCCGACGGCGTCGCGCCGTCATGCGCCTGACGCGGACGTGCGCCCGGCACGTCGGCTGCGTCGCTCGCGGTGAGGTAAACTCCGCCCGCGCCATCGCCGAACAGGTCCAAAGCCTCGGCCGCCAACTTGCGGGCCGCCTCGAGGTCGCGATGGATCTGCAGCATGCCGGAGGAGGCGTAGCGCATCCCATAGGGCAGATAGTTGATCACGAAGGCCCAGATCAGGATTCCGATGGTGCCGTAGAGCGGGATCGGCAGCCGCAGGAAGACCTGCATGACGGCGACCCCGAGCACGAGCCCCGGAAACACCAGCGGGATGGTGGCCAAGCGCTCCACCAGCCAGCCGCCGGGCGCGCGCCGCACCGCCAGC
>JBAUXQ010000265.1:0-1634 GCA_049584355.1 Roseiarcus sp.
ATCATGACCCGCCCGCTCACGGCCGCCGTCCCCGGCCCGGCACCAGAATGAGCGAGAAATAGGGCGCGGCGTCGCCCTCTTTCTCCGAGAGCGGCGCGACGACCTCGCCCGCCATCGTCGCGCGCTCGACGTAGATGGCGCGCTCCGCCATGCCGGCAGCGACCAGCGCCTCCTTCGCGCGGGCGAAGTTGCGGCCGATCTTCATGATCACGGCGGCGTCGGCGAGCGCGAGGCGGCGGATGAGCTCGGCGAGCGGCAGCGTCGCGGGCAAGACGACGAGCGCATCGTCGCCCCAGGCCATCGGCGCTCCGGCGACGCCCCAGGCGCCGCAGATCGAGGACACGCCCGGCACGACGGTGATCGCAAAGCGGTCGCGCAAGCGGATGAAGAGGTGCATGAACGAGCCGTAGAGCAACGGATCGCCCTCGCTGAGCAGCGCGACGTCGCGCCCCGCCTCGAGATGGGCGGCGATAGCGACCGTGCATTCCTTATAGAAGCGCGCCAGCGCCTCGCGATACGGCGGATCGTCGAAATGCGATTCGTCGGTCATCGGGTAGAAGAGCGGCAGCTCGACATGGGAGGGCCTGAGCCAGCAGTCGACGATTGCGCGCGCGTTGCCGCGCCGCCCCGCCTTGGCGAAGAAGGCGACGACCGGCGCAGCGGCGATGACCCTGGTCGCCTTGACGGTGAGCAGTTCGGGGTCGCCGGGTCCGATCCCGACGCCATAGAGACGGCCGAACGCGGTCATTCGGCGTCGCTCGCGAGCGCATTGACGGCCGCCGCCGCCATCGCGCTGCCGCCTTTTCGCCCGCGCACGACGATCGCCGGCAGGCCGCTCGCGAGAAGCGCGTCCTTCGATTCGGCCGCGCCGACGAAGCCGACCGGCATGCCGATGATCGCCGCCGGGCGCGCCGCCCCGGCGGCGATCAGTTCGAGCAGGTGAAACAGGGCGGTCGGCGCGTTGCCGATGGCGACGACCGATCGGGCGAGGCGGGGCGCCCAGAGCTCGACCGCCGCCGCGGTGCGGGTCGTCCCGAGCTTACGAGCGAGTTCGGGCGTAACGGCGTCACTGAGCGTGCACACCACGTCGTTGTGCGCCGGAAGACGGGCGCGGGTGACGCCCTCGGCGACCATGCGCGCGTCGCAGAAGATCGGCGCTCCGGCCCGAAGCGCCTTGCGCGCCGCCTCGGCCGCGCCGGGCGAGAACACGAGGTCGTCCGCCGCCTCGACCATCCCGCAGGCGTGGATGACGCGGACCGCGACCCGCTCTTCGATCGGCGAGAAGCGCGTAAGGTCGGCTTCGCCTCGGATCACGGCGAAAGATCGGCGATAGATGGCCGCGCCGTCCTTCTCGTAGTCGTAATCCAATTTCACGGCGACGGTCTCTCGCCGGCGAACATCCTCACGCCGTCGCTGGCGAGGAGCGCTTCGATCCTCGCGTTCGACAGGCCGCGAAGCGCGGGCGGGTCGCCCGCCTTGCCGGCGAGAATGAGATCGTACCCGGCCCCGGTCGCGGTCAAGGTCACCGCGGTCGCAGCCGCTCTCGCGCACCCCTTGGCGCAGCCGCTGACGTGGAGAACGACGCCCTCCCCCTTCGGCATGAGCGCCGCCCAGCGCGCCGCGTCCTCGCGCAC
>JBAUXQ010000266.1:0-2135 GCA_049584355.1 Roseiarcus sp.
CGTGGCGCTTGTCCCAGCATTCGGCGATGTTGGGACAGCGCGCCTCCTCGCAGACGGTGGCGAGCTTGAGCTCGCGCACGAGGCTCAGCGTCTCGGAATAGACCGGCGAGCCGGGCGCCTTAACGCGGATCCAGGGCGGCTTGCGGGCGACCGGCTGGTCCGGCCGGTGCGCCTTCTCGGGATGGCGCGGCGGGGCGGGCGCGGCGCGCTCGGCGAGCATGTCGATGAGCCGGGTCATGGCGTACCGTTTCTAGGACCGGGCCGCACGGCGGTCAAACATCGTCGCCAAGCCCGCTCGCGTCGAGCGATAAACTGCTGATAAGGCTCTTCGATGCGTGCGCCCGCCTGGGCGAAACGCCGCGGACAGGATCCAGAAATGGCCAAGCCCGACATCGACAGCCCGCGCGGCGGCGCGGTCCAGGCGCCGCCGCTGAATTTGATTCGGCTGGCGAAGTCCCTGAATGCGCCCTGAGTTCGGCGTCGCATGACGGTTCGCCCGTTTCGGCTTCTCGACTATCCCGCGGCTTGTCTCGGCCTCGCGGCGCTCGCGCTCCATCTCTGGGTCAACGGCTCATACGGCTATTTCCGCGATGAACTCTATTTCATCATCTGC
This sequence comes from Roseiarcus sp., assembly GCA_049584355.1. GTDB lineage: Bacteria > Pseudomonadota > Alphaproteobacteria > Rhizobiales > Beijerinckiaceae > Roseiarcus. The sequence goes on from JBAUXQ010000266.1 coordinate 614, forward strand.
GGGCGCCATCCGGCGTGGGGGTATACCGACCAGCCGCCGCTGATGCCGCTGATCGCCGCCGGTTCGGACGCCGCGTTTCACTCGCTCCGGGGCCTCAGGCTCGTTCCCGCGCTCGCGGCGGCGGCGACGGTTGCGCTGACCGCGTCGGCGGCTCAAATGCTGGGCGGGCGCCTCTACGCCCGCTGGCTCGCCGGCCTGGTCGTCCTCGCCAGCGGCACGCTGCCTTTTTGGGGCGTCGTCGTTGAGACCGACACTCTTGAGCCGCTGGCGTGGCTCACGATCGCCATATGCGTCATCAGGGCCGAAAAGGACGACGAGCCACGTTGGTGGCTGGCGGCCGGGGCGATCGGCGGCGTCGCGTTTCTCGCCAAATACACCGTCGCGCCCTACCTGGCCTCAATCGCGCTCGGGCTCCTCGCCACGCCGCAGCGCCGCGTGCTTGTACGCTGGCAGCCGTGGGCCGGCGTTCTGGTCGCGGTCGCAATCGCGGCCCCGAACCTTGTCTGGCAGGCGGCGAACGGCTGGCCGTTCGTCGTCCACACCGCCGCGCTGGCGGCGACCAGAAACATTCCGTTCTCGCCGTTCTCGTTTTTGGTCCAGGAGATCCTCGCGCTCGGGCCCGCCTCGGCCCCGGTCTGGCTCGCGGGCCTCGCGGCTTTCGGCTTCTCTCCGCGCTTTGCGCCCTACCGGTGGGTCGCGGTGAGCTGGCTCCTCCTGATCGTCGCGGCCGCGATCGGTCACGCGCGGCCGTATTATCTCGCGGCCGCCTACCCGCTGCTGATCGCCGGAGGCGCGGTCGCGCTCGAAGCCTGGCTTCCGCCTCTCGCCAAGCCCGCGTTCGTCGCGTTCGTGCTGGCCGCCGGGGCGGTGACGGCGCCCTACGTCATGCCGTTGCTGCCGGTCGAAAGTTTCATCGCCCTTCAACAATGGATCGGCGTCATGCCGAGCACCGGCGAGCGGCTGAAGCTCGGCGTGCTGCCGGTCTATTACGCCGACATGTTCGGCTGGCCGGAACTCGCCGAGATCGTCGGCAAGGCGTATCAGGCCCTGCCGCCCGAGGACCGCGAGCGCGCGGTGTTCTTCGGCCGCAACTACGGCGAGGCCGCGGCGGTCGATTTTTTCGGCCCGCCGTGGGGCCTCCCGCCGGCGATCAGCGGCCACGAGAACTATTTCCTCTGGGGCCCGCGCGGCCACGACGGCGACGTGATGCTGATCCTCGGCGGTTCTCGCGACGACCTTCTCAAGGATTTCCGCTCCGTCGAGCCGGTCGGCCGGCGGGATAATCCGTTGGGCCTGCCCGAGGAATCCGGCCAGACGCTCTGGCTCTGCCGCGATCGCTTTGAGCCGCTGCCGGCGGCGTGGCCGAGTTTGCGGCGTTATGGTTAGCCGGTTCGCAGGAACGGCCAGCGCCGAACCGGCCCGGCGCTTCGGGTCAGCTCATGAGCTGCGCTCAAGCCCGTTCGCCGGCCCTAGCGCGGCCTTCGCCAACTGGAAAGCGGTCCAGCCGAGCGTCGTAACGATC
>JBAUXQ010000267.1:0-2202 GCA_049584355.1 Roseiarcus sp.
CCCTTTGCCTCAAGGAAGCCGCCCCAGCCGTTCCTTCAACAACGCGTAGAATCGGGCGACGTCGACTTCGCGGAGGAAATAGGCGTTCGGCTCGCGGTCAGTCACGCTCCACCAGTCGACGACCGTCATTCCGGATGTATGGAGTCCGGCGGTTTCAACGACAACATTGACCTTGCGGCCGCCAAACATAGCCGGATCGATCAGATAGGCGATTGCGCAAGGGTCGTGGAGCGGCGCTCCCTCCCAGCCATACTTCGCCATGTCGAAGGCTTCGGAGAAGGCCAACATGTCTGCGGCCGCGACCGAACAGGCGTTGCCCTTGGTGCGCAGGGCCGCGAGACGCGATGGCGTGCTCAGGCATTGGTGGGTGACGTCCATTGTCACGTTGCACGAAATCTTGAGACTGGGGCGGTGAGACCGGTAACTTCGCTGGGGTCAAGCGGCGCGTAGGAGCGGCGGCTTGGGGCGGAACGCCGAAGGGACGGGGAGATCAGGCTTTCGAAACTCGGCTCGCAACCGATCTCGGAGCTCGCCATTGACGTCGGCGGTCCGGACCTGCATCAGCATGTGCGCGCCTCGGACAGACCAGCGCATCTGCTGGCTCTTGGCCATGCGCTTGCCGACAATCGAATTTACGGCGGACTCAGCGAGCGTGGAAGCGACGCGGAGCCCGGCTCTATAGCGCTTGCCGTAGTTGATGATCGCGCTGCGATTGGAAGCGACATACGTTAGGAGTTGCGCACCGAGGCTACGAAGTCGCGAGATGGCTAGGTCCGCGATTTCGTCGACGGGCGCCAAGCCATCCAGCAGCTCCTGAAGGTCCCGGATCGCGTGATCGACGCGGCCGTGCCAAAGACGCCACTTTACCGCTCGAATCCGCCGGGCGATCGGAGGAGATGTTTCAGACTCATCCGGTCGGGATCGAGCCATATGATCGGCGATCTGCTGCATGGGCTGGATTTTCATGGCGATGTGAAACCAGTCGATGATATGGGCTGTGGGTTTTGGCATTGCCCGGGGCAGCCGCTTCAGGAGTTCGGCGCCGTCCGAAATCACGGCAACGTCGCCAAAGCCGCGATACCCTTCTTGCCCAAGAGCATGGAGCGTTCGACCACGTAACGCATATTGATCGGTGCTGGAGGTGACGAAATAGCGGCCGCCGACCTCGCCGCGCCCTCCTCGACCGCATCTAGCCACAACAAGCTCGAAATTCCGCGCCGACTTCGGATCCGCGCTGCGGACGTGGGCCGTGTCGACGCTGACGACGAACTCCCTGCGACGGTCACCGGGAAGCTCCAGTTCGAGCTGTCGTCGATCCTTCATCCGCGATGCCGCGCTTTTCTCTTCCTCAGCCGCCTGACGGTCCAGCCTCTCACCAGTTCGAATGGTGCGCTTTCGGACGGTCGCATGGGTCTCCGTTGCTTCGAGAGGCAGAAATTCGGCCATGACGCTCGCAGCCTGCCGGTAGGGCATCATGCTGCCCAGCCGGGCCGTCAACTCGGTCAGTTCAGAAGTCGCGCGGTCCGGGCAGATCTGTTGCAGCGGCGCGAAGGCGACGGCGACGCCCGGATGGCAATTCCGACACAGCATCCAACGGGGATTGCGAACCTCCACGGCGCCGAAGACGGTCCGGATGCAGCGAGTCGTGTAGTCCTTGATCGGTCGGAGCACGCCGCAGTCGGGACAGATCCGTCGAAAGAGCGTGTAAGCGTCGGCCTCTTGGCTCACAACGGCGCTTTGAAGGGCCGCCATGATCTTCTTGCCGTCTTCGACCGACAGCCCGATCTCGCCATCGAACAAGCGGTCCCAACTCTTGTCGATACGGACCTCTCGGCGACGAACCTCTCCAAAAGCGTCCGTGCCCTCAACCGTGATTCTCCATTCCACCGCTGCTGTGGTCCCCACCGTCGCCTCCTCAATCAAAGAAGGTGACGATCGGCAGGCCACGCCTAACAATTCGTAACCGACCCCAGGGAAGTTACCGGTCTCTACATTCTGTCCCGACACGGATCGCTCTCCCCGCGTGCAGCAGATCTCTCCCGCCCTTCGCGACCTCGGCCAGCTGGGCAAGCGCACATTGCCGCCGCACCGACAGCGCCTTGTCGGCGCGGTCGAGCATAGCTCTGCGGTCCGGAGCGCTCATCTTCCGGACCTCCTGGCTAAAAAATCCCGCTCGACCGTGAGCTGCCCGATCTTGGCGTG
>JBAUXQ010000268.1:0-8270 GCA_049584355.1 Roseiarcus sp.
CCCCAACCCCGCGCCCGCCATCAACCCGGCGGCGCCGACCAGAAGTCCGCGCCGGGAAGGACCCCCGCCGGGCGCGAACGGACAACTCATTTTGCGATCGCCAATGTGTTGTCCTCGTCCTTGACGAAATAGAATCCATCGCCCGCCGGGGTCATGGCGATGCCGAACAAGTCGCCGCTGCCCGGCGGCTTCTGCGCCTTGTTCGGATCGATCCACCGCGCCTTGATCTGGTCGCCGCTGACCGGATCGATTTCGACCACCTGCCCATTCTTGGCGTTGACCACGAGAAGATGGCCGTTCGGGGCCGTCGCCAGCGCCAGCGGCGTTTGAAGCAAGCCATCCTTGGTCACGGTCCTGCCGACGCCGGCGCTGTGGTCCCGGGTCGTGGCGTCCCAGATGGCGCTGATCCGGTTGCCGGTCGCATCGGAGACGTAGAGCGTATCGTTCGGGCCGAGCGCCAGGCCGGTCGGCCCGATGAGGAACACGTCCTTGTTCGGCTGGGAGCCGAAGCCGCTGCCGACGACCGTCTGATCGACCACCGCCGGCGGCTTGCCCTCCGGAATGGACAGCTTGATGCGAAGCACGGTCGCCTGGTTGACGACGCGCGGATCGCCGTCGGGCGAGCCGACGCCAAACCCCGCGTTGCTGACGAACAAGGTCGCGGTATCGCCATTGTCGATTACCGCCATGTTTCCCCAAGGCATGTCGATCTTGTCGCCGGCGATCGTTCCAGCGACCTTGCCGTGGGCGTCGAGCACGATGAGGCAGCCCGCGCCTCTGGTCCCGGTCGTGCCGTCCGCGCTCGGCGCGCTGCCGACGATGACCCAACCGCTTTTGAGCACCGCCAGCGCCGTCGAGAGGCCGACGCCGCCAGGACATCCGGCAAGATCACGGGGCAGCGCGGCGAAGGTCGTCAGCTTCTTGGTCGTCGGGTTATAGTTGACGATGGTGGTGCCGAGACCCTGCAGATTGCCGGCGTTGTTGAAGTTGGTGATCAGCACGTCGTCCTTCTGGAACGATCCGGCGGACACCGGCGCGACGACGATCGCATAGGGGTTCTGGTCGCCATTGTCGGGAACGGTCGAAGTCAGGACCGTCTGCCGATGGATTCCATCGAGGAAACTCGCCGGCGGGGTGGCCGGCGCCGCCGCCTGTGGCGTTGCGACCGCCAACGCGACCCACGCGCCAAGCGCCAACGCGCGGCGGCTGTCACGCAAAACCATGTCGCGATGTCTGCTCATAGCAGTCTTTCCCTAACGGTTGGGACGAAGGCGCGCTTCGGAAGCGTTCGGGGTCTGCCGGCCGGCGCCCGGGCGAGGTTCTCGACCCGCAGGAGCGGAGCCGGGCGCGGATAGGCCATCACCGGGCCTTCGACGCTGAGCCACACCCGGGCGCCCTGCTCGGGCGCCATGTGGCCGGCGACGCGCGCCTCGAGCGGCTCGCCGCCCGCGTCCAGCGCGACCGCGATGCTGGCGTCGCGGCCGTAGTAGGTAACGGCGAGAACCCTCGCCTGGGTCGCGCCAGCTGTGGCGCGCGATTCGAACTGAATCTGCTCCGGCCGCACCATCACGTCGGCGGGCCCGTCCGGCGCGGCGCGCGCGAGCTCAAGGCGCCCCAGCGCACAGGTGGCGAACCCTGCCGCAATGACGCCCGGCAGCAGCGCCGCCTCGCCCACGAATTGCGCCAAGGCTGCGTCCGCGGGCTGGCGATACAAGTCTTCGGGCGGCGCGACCTGCGCCAGCACGCCGTCGCGCAGCACGGCGACCTCACGGCCCATGGAGAGAGCCTCCGACTGGTCGTGCGTCACCAATAGCGCGGTCGCTCCCGCCGCCTGCAAGATCGCCGCGACGGCTTGTCGGGTTTCGATCCGCAGGGAGGCGTCGAGGGCCGAGAAGGGCTCGTCGAGGAGCACGAGCTTTGGCTGCGGCGCGAGCGCGCGGGCCAGCGCGACGCGCTGTTGCTCGCCGCCCGAGAGCTCGTGCGGTCCGCGGCTGGCGTAGGAAGCGGGGAGTCCGACGCTTTCCAGGATCGCCTCCGCCCTGAAGCGATCGCGGCGTTCCCGCCGGGGGAGACCGAAGACGACGTTCGCTGCGACCGACAGGTGGGGAAAGAGCGACCCCTCCTGCGTCACATAGCCAACCTGCCGCTTCTCCGGCGGAAGCTGAAAACCCGGACCCGATACCTTCCGGCCGTCGATCTCGATCGTCCCCGAATCGGCGCGCTCGAACCCGCTGAGCAATCTCAGAAGCGTCGTCTTGCCGCTGCCCGACGCGCCAAGAATTGCAAACAGCGCGCCCGATGGCACCGCAAGATCGACTCCGCGCAGGATCGATGTTCCGCCAAACGACTTGCTGAGGGCTGAAATGCGGACCTCGGCCATCGTCAGACCCGAACCGGAAATGCGGCGGCGCCGAAACGGTGCGCGAGAAGCCAGGTCGACAACAGCGAGATCGCCAGCATCATCGCCGCGAACGGCGCGGCCGCGGCAAAGGCCAGGGACGTCGTGTTGGCCCAGACCTCGGTGGCCAGCGTGCGCGTGCCGATCGGCGCCAGCAGTAGCGTCGCCGTCAGCTCGGTGGCGACGAAGACGAACACCATGGCGGCCCCGGCTCCAACGCCCGGCCCCGCCATCGGCGCGAGGACGCGAACCGTAACCCCGAACCAGCCGAGCCCGAGCGAGCGGCCGGCCTCCTCAAGTCCGAGTTGGACCTGCGCCAGCGCCGAGCGGACCCCGACGAGAGCGAACGGCAGGAACAGGATCGCATAGGCGATCACGAGCAGCGCCGCGCTTTGATAGAGCGGGCGGATCGTCTGGACCGTCAGCGAAATGAACGCCAGCGCGACGACGATGGCCGGCACGCCCTGCGCGAGATAAGCGATCCGCTCGACAGCGATCGACAGGCGGCTCGGGTAGCGCGTCGCGAGGTAAGCGACCGGCGCCGCAAGCACCAGGGCCGCGGCGGCTCCGGCCAGTCCATAACCGACGGAAGCGAGCGTCGCGTCGAAGAGAGCCGGCCACGATGGCGCGACCGGCGAGGTGGCGGCCTGAGCGTGCTGCATCAGCCAATAGCCGATCATGCCCAAGGGCACGCCAATCGTCGCCGTCGTCAGCGCCACGAACGCCAGCAGCGCCGGCTGCCGGATCCACCCGAGGCTCACCGGCGCCGCGATCCGTCGGGAGCCGGAGCCGACGCGCGCGTAGCGCGCCCGGCCGCGCATGCTCAGTTCTCCGACCACGCAGATGAGACACAGAGCGATGAGCACAAGCGCCAATACCGAGGATTCCGGCCCGTCCAGTCCCGTCCGGTATTGGGCGTAAAGCTCGGTCGTGAAGGTGCGAAAGCGCAGCAGCGCAAAGGCGCCGAACTCGATCAGGACATCGAGCGCCACCAGCAATACGCCGCCGTAGAGCGCCGGGCGAAGTTGCGGCGCCACGACGCGGAAGAAGCATCCCCACGCGCCATGACCTAGCGACCGGGCGGTTTCTTCCAGCCCCGGATCGAGACCGCGCAGCGCGGCGGCGACCGGCAGATAGACGAGCGGATAATAGGCGCACGTAACCACCAGCAGCGCGCCGCCGAAATCCTGCAGCCCGTTGCTGAGCGAGACCCAGGCATAGCTCGAGATGAATGGCGGAATGGCCAAAGGCGCGACGGCCAGCACAGCCCAGACCTTCCGGCCCGGAACGTCCGTCCGCTCGACCAGCCAAGCCGTCGCGGTCCCGATCACGGCGCAGGTTGCGGACGCGGCGACCACCAGTCCAACGGTATTGACAAGCAGCCGCCCGACGAGCGGACGCATCAGCAAATCCACCGCGCCTTGCGCGCTCACACCGGCCGCCTGAACGACCGTCACCAGGATCGGCAGCAGAACGAGCACGGCGGCGAATGCAGCGGCGGCGATCAGGCCGGCGGGCGCGCGCCCTTTTCGAGCAGCCTGCGCAGGCGGACCAAAGCCGAAGGCGCGCCCAGCGCCATTCAGGCTCGCAGCTTGCGACATCAGATCAGGCCCGCCTCGCTCAACAGCGCGGCAGCGTCGTGGTCGTCGCCAATCTGCTTGAGAGTCAGCGACGGCGGCTGCAATTCGCTCGTCGGCTTCAGCATCGGGTTCGCCGCCACGCCGGGAACCAGCGGATACTCGAAGGTGATGTTCAGTCTCGACACCAGCTCCTGCGCCGGTTTGCTGACCAGGAAGGCCAGGAACTTCTGCGCCGCCGCCTGGTTGCGCGAACTCTTGAGCACCGCCGCGCCGGACACATTCATCAATCCGCCGACGTCGCCGCCGGCAAAATGGTGAATGGCGCTCTGCATTTTATTTTCGCCTTTTTCCATGCTGAGCCGCGCCCAGTAGTAATTGTTGATGATCCCGGCCGCGACCGCGCCCCGGTCGACGGCGGCGACGACCCCTTCGTCATCGTCGAAGATCATGGCGTTGTCGCGCAGGCCCTTGAGCCACTCCAGAGCGGCAGGACGCCCTTTCATCGCCGCGACAGCCCCGACCAGCGGGAGGAAATCGGCGTCGGTCGGCGCGATTGCGATCTTGCCCTTCCACTCCGGCTTCGCCAGGTCGAGCAGCGACGCAGGCAACGCCGCCTCCCGGATCATGCCGGTGTTGTAGGCCAGCACGTTTTCGCGGGCGAAAACGCCGACCCAATCGCCGGCGGACCCGCTGTCCTGGGCCGGCACGCTGGCCAACGTCGCCGGAGCGACTTTCGCCAACAGCCCCTTCTCCGACAGCAATTCGAGTTCCGGCGAGTTCTCGGTGAAGAAAACGTCCGCCGGGGACGACCTTCCCTCCTTCACCAGCTGGCTGGCGAGCTCCGGCGCTTCCCCGGAGTGGACTTTGACATCGATCCCGGTTTCCTTGGTGAACTCCTTGGTCAGGAGGTCGACGGTCTGCTCGTGCTGGGCCGAATAGAGATTGAGCGAGGCCGCGCGTGCGCCGGGAGAGACCACGCCGAACCCGAGGCCGATCGCGGCGGCGGAAAGAAACAAGCGGACAACCAGGGAACGGGGCATCGCAATTCCTGTATTCGGCCCGCGGCTCGAGCCTCTTGATCACGGTTTCCCGTTAACAAGGGGGCGCCCACGGGACAAGAATGGAGCGTGAAAATTATAAACGATTCAATTTAGAAGCGTTTCAAATCGGGACCTGACGGGCCTTTGGACCTACGCCGCCGGGAAAACGCTCGATCTCTTTCGATTTTGGCGACTCTGTCGCAAAAATGTTCGCTTGCGCTGAAGAAACCCCTTGCGCCGGGGCGCGATTCGAACAAATAGTGATCTTGCCCAATACGCACGTGCCTGTGGTCGTGTGTCGGTCGGCGGGGATCTGGACAAGAGGCCAGTTAACCGCCCCTGGAAGACCGGCAGCCGGAGGCGAACCGGCGAACCCCGCCAAACGGGGGACGCGACTTGAAGCAACGACGGACCGGGCTTTTTTGGTCTCTGTCGGCCCTCCAAAGGTCGGCGTCCAAAGAGGCTTGTCTATCTTGCCGGGCGTGCGGACGGGACTTCTCCTCGTCCAAACGATGGCTCTGATCGCTTAGGCCTGCAAACAGGCCAGAGGCGCGTCATGGCTACGGCGCAGCAGCTGATTGCTCGCGCGCCTTCGCTGGCGGCTTAAAAGCCGTCGCCGAAGTCGACGGGCAATCGCGTCGGCGGGTCAACGACTTCGCATCGCGTCTCCAACGCGCGGCGCGAAAAGTCGCATCGCCGGCGAATCCTTCATGTTTCCAGGCGCGGAGAAACCGCGCGCTTGGGGGATGCCGCTCATGACGGACCGCATCAAGGAATACCTCGCCCGCAACCGCGAGGACGGACCGCGACTCGTCGTCGATCTCGACGTCGTGCGCGAGAACTATCTGGGCTTCGCCGGCGCCCTGCCCGACACCCGCGTGTTCTATGCCGTCAAGGCGAATCCGGCTCCGGAGATTCTCGCTTTGCTCGCCGGGCTCGGGTCGTGTTTCGACACTGCCTCGCTGACCGAAATCGAGCAGGCGCTTGCCGCCGGCGCGACGCCCGACCGGATCAGCTTCGGCAATACGATCAAGAAGGAAAAGGACATCGCCCGCGCCTACGCGCTCGGCATCCGCCTTTTTGCCGTGGATTGCGAGGCGGAGGTCGAGAAGATCGCCCGCGCCTCCCCGGGGGCGAAAGTGTTCTGCCGCATATTATGCGACGGCGCGGGCGCCGAATGGCCGCTGTCGCGCAAATTCGGCTGCGCGCCGGACATGGCCGCCCGCGTGCTCGAGCGCGCCCACGCGCTCGGCCTCGTCGCCCATGGCCTGTCGTTCCATGTCGGCTCCCAGCAGCCCAACCCGCGCATGTGGGACCGGGCGTTGAAAGTCTCCGCCGCTATTTTCCACGACCTGGCCGAACGGGGCGTCCAGCTCGCCATGATCAACCTCGGCGGCGGCTTTCCGACCCGCTATCTGAAGGACGTGCCGGCGATCAAGACCTATGGGCAGACGATCTTCCGCGCCCTTCGCCGCCATTTCGGCAACCGTATCCCCGAGACGATCATCGAGCCCGGCCGCGGCATGGTCGGCAACGCCGGCGTCATCGAGGCCGAGGTGGTGCTGATCTCGAGGAAGTCGGATGAGGACAAGAGCCGCTGGGTCTATCTTGACATCGGCAAGTTCAACGGGCTCGCCGAGACGATGGACGAGATGATCCGCTATCCGATCCGCACCGCCTTCGATGACGACGCGCTCGGCCCCTGCGTCGTCGCGGGACCGAGCTGCGACTCGGTCGATGTGCTGTACGAGAAGGAGCCCTATCTTTTGCCGATCTCGCTCGAGATCGGCGCCAAGGTGCTGATCGAAGGAACGGGCGCCTACACGACGACCTATTCCTCGGTCGGCTTCAACGGCTTCCCGCCGCTCAAGTCTTATGTGATCTGAAGGAGCGAGTACGTGGAAAGCCAGGAAACGGATTGGCGCCGCCGCAGATTGAGCGCCAATTTCTCAGCCGCTGATCTCTTGGAGGCGGGGGAAACCTGGGCGACCGCCCGTGTTGAGAATAAGCCGTCGCAAGAGGCAACATGGGAGGCGCTTGCCCAGCTTTGCGAAGAAATACTGGAGCCTATTCGAGCCAAGTTTGGGCCTCCCCGGATCACATACGGATTCTCTTCGGATGCCCTGACACGCAAGATCCGCAGCGAAGCCAAAAGCAAGGGCGTTCATAGCCACATCAGTCCTGATGACGATCAGCATGCGGGCCATGAGTTAAAGCGGAACGGCGATCCTGTCTGCAAGCACCTCGGGCAAGCGGTTGACTTTTGCGTCCCCGGAATTTCTTCCGCAAAATTGGCTCTTTGGATGGCCGAACAACGTCTGCCCTTCGACAGCCTCTACTTCTACGGCCCAGACAAGCCGCTTCACGTCAGTGTGGGCCCGAAGAATCGCCGATCCATGTGGGCGCTCCTTCCCACAAAGAGTGGACTACGTGGGCCGCCGCGGGGACTAACGGAAGCTTGGTTGAGGGCGCAACTAAATCCGACGGTCGCGTAGACTCTCACGCCCGAACTGCGCCGGCGTTTCGCTCTGTTCAAATTCCTTTGAAGTGCGCAGCGGGGACGCGCGCTCCCCGGTCGTCTATGAGTCGGTTCGCTGGGCGGCCGATTCTTTTCGCCAGAGACGAATTGAGCGCCCTCTGCCCCGACAACGAGGCCCTTTTGACAACGGACGTCGACCGCTCGTCCTTCTTCATCGCGCTTGTCGTCGTCGATGTGCTCTCCGGCCTCGCGGACGCGATCTCCGGCCCCTACGTCGTGCTGTTCCTCGTCGACCAGGCGCAGCTTGGCCCGCTTTCCCTGAGCGCAATCCTGACCGCAAGAGCGCTCAGCGGAATCGCCTTCGGCACCGCTTTCGGCGCCTGGATCGACAGGAGGACAACCATCGCGCCGCTCCTCCTGGCGCTCGCCGGGTCCGCGGTCGGCTACGCCTTGCTTGGATTCACGACCGATTTCGCTCTGCTGCTAGTCATCGCGGCGCTCCCGATCGCGATCGGCGCGGCCGCCTTCTCCCAATCGATCGCGCTCGTGAAGCGGGACTTCGATCAGGCCAGCCCGCACACCGCCAATCGCGCCATCGGCGTTCTTCGCGCCAGCTGGTCGGTCGCGTGGGCCATCGGACCTGCGGTCGGCGCTTTGATTGTCGGGGTGGCCGGCTTTCGCGGCGCCTTTCTCGCGAGCGCCGCTTCAGCCGTGATCGCGCTCATGACTCTCGCCCTTGTGCGAGCAAGGCCCCTTCCGGCCGACGCAACTCA
>JBAUXQ010000269.1:0-2119 GCA_049584355.1 Roseiarcus sp.
CGGCATGAGCCGCGCCGACGGCGGCGATCGCGATCGCCAGGGCGATACCAAGTTTTTTCATAAGCACCCCATTGCGCGCCGGGCCGAACCCGACGTTTGAACTCCGAACCCGACGCCGGATTTCAAGCCATTAAATCTACCAATTATATCGACATTATTCGACATTAATCTACCTGACCAAGAGCCACAATCAAGCTCTTAGACTCTTCTTTCGTCTTTTTTTGCCTGTTGCAGACTTGTCACAGCCGCGCTCCGCCCGTTGGCCGGCAAAGCCCCGTCGGTCGTCTATTGGAGGGGCGATACCGCCGGGGCGGTCATCATCGGCAAGGCGCACCGACACGCCCATCGATTGTTAGATCGGCACGGACTTTTTGCGCCCCCCAGGCGCCGTGGCGCGGCCGCGCGGAGCCTTCGGAGCCGCGACGACCGAACATTCAGCCTTCTATCCCGCCGCCACCCCGCGCAGGATGATCTCGATCGCCTCCGCTTTCGCGCGCACGAAAGCCTTGTCGTCGAGCGGACTGCCGCCGTTCAAGGTCGCGATTTCATGCGCTGCGTTGGCGTATTGCTGGGTCGTTGCCCAGATCATGTAGAACAGGAACCTCGGCTCGATCGGCTTCAGCCTGCCGGCGGCGATCCAGCGCTTGACCGCACGTTCGCGCGACACGACCCATTCGGTCAGCGTGGTGTCGAGGAAGTCCTGGATCATTGGCGCGCCGCGCATGATCTCCGCCGACCAGATGCGGGTCGCGAGCGGCATCTCGCGCGCGAGATCCATTTTCGCCCCGATATACGCCGAGAGCGCGACCCTCGGGTCGTCGCTCGTATCGAAGGACGACGCGGCGGCGAGCCAGGCGGTCAGCACCCGCTCGATCACCGAACGATAGAGCCCCTCCTTGGTCGGGTAATAATAGTGCAGGTTCGCCTTCGGCACTCCGGCGCGGCGCGCAATCGCCGCAGTCGTGGCGCCGGCGAACCCCTGCTCGGCGAAGACCCATTCGGCGGCTTCCAAAAGCGCGCGTTCGTTCTCCTCGCGGATGGTCGGTCTCGGCCTGCGCCGCGCCATGCGTTCCCCCCGAATGTCGCGTTTTCCCGTGTCGCCGGCCGGCGTCTCAAGGCGTGGAAAGCCGCTGGCCGCGCCCTCACGAACCGACGGGCGGCGGCGCCGAATTGATGTGCGCTTCGCCCAAGGTTACGCCATTTGACCATTTGGTCAAACCTATAATAGCGTTTACAAATGTGTGCTGGAGCTGTGCTTGATGGCTGACTTGTCGAATGTGCGCGTCGACGGGGCACGGCTCTGGGATTCCCTGATGGAGATGGCGAAAATCGGCGCGACGCCCAAGGGCGGGTGCAAGCGGCTGACGCTGACCGATCTCGACAAGCAGAGCCGCGAGCTCTTTCGCAGGTGGGCGGAGGCCGCCGGCTGCGCGGTCAAGGTCGACGAGATGGGCAACATGTTCGCCAAACGCGAGGGCGCCGAGCCTTCGCTGCCGCCCGTCTTGGTCGGCAGCCACCTCGATACCCAGCCGACCGGAGGCAAATTCGACGGCGTGCTTGGGGTTCTGGGAGCGCTCGAGATCGTTCGCTCCCTGAACGACCTCAAGATCAAGACCAGGCATCCGATCGAGGTCGTGAACTGGACCAACGAGGAGGGCTCGCGTTTCGCCCCCGCCATGGTGTCGTCTGGCGTTTTCGCCGGCGTCTTCACCAAGGACTTCGCCTATTCGCGCCTCGACGCCGAGGGCAAGGCGCTCGGCGACGAACTCAAGCGGATCGGATTTAAGGGCGAGGAGCGGGTCGGCGGCCGTCCAGTGCACGCCTATTTTGAGCTCCACATCGAGCAGGGCCCGATCCTCGAGGACGAAAACATCGATGTCGGCGTCGTCACTCATGGCCAGGGTCAGCGCTGGTACGAGATCCGTCTCACGGGCTTTGAGAGCCACGCCGGCTCGACGCCGATGCCGCGCCGCAAGGACGCGCTGCTCGGCGCGGCGCGCATCGTCGAGCTCGTCAACGCGATCGGCCTCTCGAAGGCGCCGCTCGCCGTCTCGACGGTCGGGATGCTGAACCCCTACCCGAACTCGCGCAACGTCATTCCGGGCGAGGTCTTCATGAC
>JBAUXQ010000270.1:0-5210 GCA_049584355.1 Roseiarcus sp.
GCGATCGCGTGGCTCGGCAGCCCGACCAGCTCCGCACCGTCGAATTTGATCGAGCCCGCGCGCGGCCGCACGATCCCCATCAGGCTCTTCAGCGTCGTCGTCTTGCCCGCGCCATTGCGCCCGATCAGCGCCACGACCTCGTTGCGCTCGACGTGCATGTCGACGTCGAAGAGGATGTGCGAATCGCCATAATAGCTGTTGAGCGCCTTGACTTCGATGAGGCTCACGCCGCCTCTCCGTAGACGCCGCCGAGATAAGCCTCCTGCACCTTGGGATTGGTCTTGATCTCGTCGGGCGTGCCCTCGACCAGCACGCGGCCCTCCTGCAGCACGGTGACCCTTTCAACCAGCTCGAACAGCGAGTCCATGTCGTGATCGATGATGATCATCGTTCGGCCGCGCGCGATGGATTTGAGCAGGGCGACCGTCTCGACGCGTTCTTGCGGGCTCATGCCTGCAAGCGGCTCGTCGAGCAGAAGCAGGCTCGGCGACGTCGCGAGCGCGAGGCCGATCTCGAGCCGGCGTTTTTCGCCGTAGGCGAGCTCGGAGACCGGCGAGTCCGGCCGCTCGTTCAGATTGACAAGCGCCAGCGTCTGTTCGACGAGTTCGTCGAGGCCGGGAACGCTCCTTAGACTGCGGAACAGATCGAGCTTGAACTTGCCGCGGATCTGGCTCAGCGCGGCGACCCTGAGGTTCTGCCGGACGGTCAGGCGATCGAAGAGCTGGTTGATCTGGTAGCTCTTGGTGAGCCCGAGCTGGCAGACGTCGGTGACGCTCTTGCCCGTGATGTCTCGGCCTTCGAATTCGATCCTGCCTGACGTCGGCGGCGTCTCGCAGGTCAACATCTTGAAAAAGGTGCTTTTACCTGCCCCGTTCGGCCCGATAATGCCGCGGATTTCGTGGCGTTCGACGACGAAATCGATATCGCTGTTGGCCACCAAGCCGCCATAGCGCTTGGTTAGCCCGGTCGCATGGAGAATCGGTCCCGACGTGTGGCCTTCAGGGCGGCGGCGCGCCAGCATCGCCACGACGCCGGCTCGATCGGCTGGCGACGCGATCGATACGGTCGTCGTCCTGGCGCGCTCAGTCGTCTTCCTCGCGCCCGCCGTCAACCGATAGAGGTCGACCGCGGCGCCGACAATTCCGCGCCTCAAGAAGCAGACGAGCAGCACGAACACGATGCCGAGCACGAGCCTCCAGGTTGCGCCGAGATGGAGGGTGTTCTGGAAGAAATCGCTGAGATAGAGCCATACGCTCGCGCCGACCAGCGGCCCGAACAGCGTGCCCGCGCCGCCGATCGCGGTCTGCATGACGAGTTGGCCGGAGGTATCGAACATGAAAGCATCCGGCGGCATGAAGCCTTGCATGATGGCGAGGAGGCCGCCCGCGAACCCGGCATAGGCCGCCGCGACCACGAAGGCGGTGAGCTTGTAGCCATGAATGCTGTGACCCAGAGCCGCCGCGCGCAGCGGGTTGTCGCGGAGGGCGCTGAAAATCGCCCCCACCGGCGAGCGCACGATGCGAAGCGCGATCACCAGACCGACGAAGTACCAGAAAGCAAGAAATACATACATCGACGGGTCGCTGTCGAACCGCAACTTGATAAAGCCGAGATCGAAACTCGGCGTCGGCACGCCCGGCAGCCCGTTCTCTCCGCCGGTGAAGTCGGACAGCGGATTGAACTCGACGAAGAAGAACACCTCCGCGATCGCCACCGTGATCATGGCGAAATAGATCCCCGTCCGGCGGAGGGCGATCAAACCGACGAGATAGCCGATGACGCCTGCAACCACCGCGCCGATCACGATCGAGGTCATGACGTACGGAAAATTGGCTTCGGTCATCAGATAGGCGGCGAACATGCCGCCTGAGCCAAAGAATGCGGACTGTCCGAACGACAGAAGGCCAACGTAGCCGAACAGCAGATCGAAGCCGAGCCCGAACAGGCCCCATATCAGGACACGGTTGATCGTGGTGAGCGAGAAGCCGAGATGCGGCAGCACATAGGGCGCGGCAATCAGCGCGATGAGCGTTAACGCCTCGACGACGAAGGGACGTTTCGCGTTCATGAAAAGACCGCGCTCACTCGCGGCCCGCCGCGCCGAGGAGTCCATACGGGCGGATCACCAGCACCAGCGTCATCGCCACGAAAAGCATCACGTAGGCATAGCCGGGGTTGAACATCGATGTGATGCTGATGATCTCGCCGGCGACGAGGCCGCCGAGGACCGCGCCGGGGAATGAGCCAACGCCGCCGATGACGACGACGACGAAGGTCTGAACGAGGATCGATTCGCCGATATCGGGCCCGATCGATACTACGGGGGCGTTGACGATCCCGGCGAATCCCGCCGCCATCGCGCCGATGCCGAAGACCAGCATGAAGACCTTGTAGACGTCGATCCCAAGCGATTCGACCATCACGGAGTCTTCGATGCCCGCACGCACGATCATGCCAATCCGTGTGCGGTAAAGAATAAAATAGAGCCCGAGCAGCGCCACAGTGACGATGCCGAGCAGAGCCAGTCGATAAGTCGGATAGACCATGAAGCCGAGCGACGTGATGCCGACAATCGGCGGCGGCACCGCCTTCGACAGGCTGCCGAAAAAGAAGCGCACAGTCTCCACGAAAACAATGCCGAGGCCGAAGGTGACGAGTAGCTGGTCCTCGTTCGGGCGCGCGTAGAAATGGCGGATGATCAGCCGTTCCATCAGCACCCCAACGAGCATCACGAACAGCGAGCCGGCAATCACCGCCGCAACGAAGGACCCGGTATAGGAATAAGCGACCCAGCCGGCATAGCCGCCGAGCATGAACATGGCGCCATGCGCGAGGTTAAGCACGCCGAGCGTGCCGTAGATGATCGTCAAGCCAGACGAAATCAGCGCCAGAAGCGCGCCCAGCACCAGCCCGTTGAAACACTGCGATATGAAATTATCCCAGTTGACCACGCCGCCTTCCGCATCGTCGTAGATGAACAGCCAATACCGCCGTCGGCCTGTCCGCTGTCACGACAGGCAACCCTTCAGCTTGTAGGCGTCAGGCAGCCCGGTCGGAAGATGGCCCAGGCCGAACCACCCGGTGGATTGAACAGCCTTCCCCGCGCCCCTCGGGAGCGCGGAGAAGACATCGGCGCCTGTCAGGTATAGTTGCCAAGGTCGCAGCCGAAGGCGTCGGGCTTTTGCATCAAGGGCTCGCCCGGCACCACTTCGAGCACTTCCCAGTAGTCTTCGCTGTTCTTCATGTCCTTCGGCGCCTTGCCGCGGACGATGACGACCGGGCGAATCAACTGATGGTCCTGGGGGCGGAAGCGCACGTCGCCCACCATCGATGGAAACGTCTCGCCCTTCTCGTACTGCTTGATGACGTCCGGCGGATAGAAGGTGCCTGCTTCGGAAACCATGCGCGCCCAGATCGCGAACTGCATGTAGGCGTTCTCGGCGCCCCATTCGGGTCGGTAGTTGTACTTCTTCTGGAATTCGTCCACGAACATCTTGGCCAGCGGGTACTTGTCCTCGAGCGTCCACCAGAAGTCGGTGGCGGCGAAAACGCCCTCGGTGAGCTCCGGACCGACTTCCTTGGCGAGGAAGGGAATCTGATAGGGGATCACCATGTTCATCTTCGGCGTCAGGCCGAACTGCTTGGCCTGCTGCACCGACAGCACCGCGTCTCGACCCCAATTCACGTTGATGATGAATTCGGCGCCGGAATTGGCGATGTTGGTAAGATACTGGCTGAAATCCTGGGTGCCGAGCGGCGACACCTGGTCCGTCACCTGGGTCCAGCCGCCTTGCGAGGTCAGGTAGTCGTTCACCGATTTCGTCACCGTGTGGCCGTAGGTGTAGTCCGGCGTCATGTACGCCGCCTTCCTGCCCTTGCCGAAATTCTTCACCAGCACCGGGCCGATCGCGTTGGCTGCGGTCTCGCCATAGAAGCACTGGCGGAACGAATAGCGCACGCAATCCTTGCCGGTCGTGTCGTTCGAGCCCGAGATGGCCACCAGGTAGAGGATCTTTTCGCGCTGGGCGAACTTGTTGAGCGCCACGGCGACCGCCGACGAGGTCGATCCGGTCATGGCGACGATCTTGTTGTCGTTGATGAAGACCTGCTGTTCCTGCACGGCGTTGTTCGGCTTGGCGGCGGAGTCGGCGACGACAAGATTCACTTGCTTGCCGAGCACGCCCTTGGTCACCTTGGGCGCGATCTTCTTGATCAGGTCATGGCCGTCATTGAGGTGCTCGACGGCAAGTTGCATGCCTTTGAGCTCATCCTCGCCCTGCACGGCGTAGGCGCCGGTGCGAGGAACGGTCGCGCCGATCGTGACCGAGTCGCCCTTCGAACCGTCGGGCCAGGTGCCGAGCGGCGGCTGGTCTTCGGCGAACGCGGGCAGGATGAGACCGGACGGGAGCAACGCTCCGCCGGCAAGGCCCGCGCCGGCCCTGAGCAAGGTCCGCCGCGATACCGGGCGGGCATCCCTACCGCCGAAATTGCCAATAGCCATCAGAATTCCTCCCAAAAGTGTGATGAACGCCGTACGAACGGCAGCTCATGGCGGGCCGCATGCGTACGACGATATGTCACAACATGCGCAAATTCGCACATTGTTACAAGGTTATCGGCGTTCGACTTTCGTTCAATGGCGGCAAAGTCAACCGCGGCCGCGTCGGCCCGCCCCTCGGCCTCGATCACCGCCGCGTTTCGCCGCCGCCGCCGAGTAGCCAGACGCCCATTCCGGCCAGCCAAAGCGGAAACGGATAGGCGGCGATCCGCTCGATGACCCCGGCGCCGAGCCCGAAATCGACCCTGACCGCCAAGCCCGCGAGCCCCGCCAGGCCAATCAGGCCAAAACCCAAAGAGAGAAGCCCGACGGCGCGCGGCGCCCGCTTCTCACGCAGGAGCGCCGCGCCGAGCAGCGCCGCGCCTGTATTCGACAGAAGAAGGTTCTCCGCGGCGCCGAGATAATGCCAGCCCGGCGCGGCGTCTTCCGGCGCGAGCCCGACGACCGCGACGCCGAGGCCGGACGCCGCGATGAGCCCAAGCGCAGGCCTTGCCAGCCCTCTCGGGAAGAGCGGCCAGAGGACCACCGCGCCGGAGAAGATCAGCACGCCCTGAACCAGGAAGGATGCGTTCATCAGCGGATGCAGCGGCGAGCAGCCCGCGCCGTCGCCGCAGCGCGCCGTCCCGAGATCGCTGATGAAGTTGCGCCGGAA
>JBAUXQ010000271.1:0-15113 GCA_049584355.1 Roseiarcus sp.
GTGTAATGGAAGGCAGCGATGAGGCCAAGGCAGCGCGTTCGAGGGTTGAGCCCTCATTCTCGTTGCCAAAAGGAAGAGGGAAACGCAGATTCCCCCGTCGTCTAAGAGTCCCTGCTAGCCGAAATAAACTCCCCTGTTTGCCGAAAAAAAACTCCCTGTTAAGCGCGAAAAACTCCCTGTTAATTCTCGCTCCTGAGATGCGGCGCCGAGCACTTATCTTGCCAGCAAAGGCGGGGTTCCGCGCCGCGCTCTCGGCCTCTCTTCGCTTTCGCGAGCGGCCGAGCAGGTGCGTAAATCATCATGTTCTCAGAGGCTTGCCAGTTTTCCTGGTTTTGTCTTTTCCAGAAACATGATTCATGCTATACTAAAAGAGCGACGATCTTGGCGGCCGTCGAACCTGGCGGCGCAGTCTCGACGGCAACGAAAAAATCGCCTCTGTTGTTTTGCCGCTTTCCGCCGGGGGTATCCCATCATAAATGCGTCATTAATCGCCGCCGCGCGGGAAGGAAGCACTCCGGTTTGGCCGCCCGCGGCTCCCGTCCGCTCGCAGTCAGAGCCCTTCGAACAGCGCCGTGGACAGATAGCGCTCGGCGAACGAGGGAATGATGATCACGATCGTCTTGCCGGCGTTTTCCGGCCGGCGGCCGACGTCGATCGCTGCGGCGACGGCGGCGCCGGAGGAAATGCCGACCGGAATGCCTTCGATCCGCGCCACCAGCCGGGCGGTGTCGAATGCGGTCTGGTTGCCGACGGCGATGATCTCGTCGATCACGCTGCGATCGAGGATCGCTGGAATGAAGCCGGCGCCGATGCCCTGGATCTTGTGCGGCCCCGGGGCGCCGCCGGCAAGAACGGGCGAGTCTTCGGGTTCGACCGCGACCATGCGGACGCTTGGCTTGCGGGCCTTCAGAACCTCGCCGACCCCGGTGATGGTCCCGCCGGTGCCGACTCCGGAGACGACGATGTCGACCTCGCCCCGGGTGTCGTTCCAGATTTCCTCCGCCGTGGTCCGGCGGTGAATCTCGGGATTGGCGGGATTCTCGAACTGCTGCGGCATGACCGCGCCGGGCGTCTCATTGACAATCTCGTTCGCCCTGGCGATCGCGCCTTTCATGCCCTGCGCGGCGGGCGTGAGGACCAGTTCGGCCCCGAGGAGGGCCAGCATCTTGCGGCGCTCGATCGACATCGATTCGGGCATCACCAGGACCAGCCGGTAGCCGCGCGCCGCCGCCACGAAGGCGAGCGCAATGCCGGTGTTGCCGGACGTCGGCTCGACCAGAACGCCGCGTCCGGGCGATATCTTGCCCTGCGCCTCGAGGGCGTCGATCATCGCCACGCCGATGCGGTCCTTGACGCTCGAGATCGGATTGAAGAACTCGAGCTTGGCCAGGAGATGGGCGACGACGCCCTTCTCCGTGGCGATCCGATTCATGCTGACGAGAGGCGTATCGCCGATCGTGTCGGTGATCGATGCATAAATCCTCCCGCGGCCTGGCGTTCGGCGCGCCGCGCCTGCTTCCGTCATTTTACCGCTACTCCAAAATGTTCGCCGGGCCCGCGCCTCACGGCACGGGCCGACGATAGCATTTTATGCGGAACAAAACTATGGAACGCCGCAAATAACGAGATTAGATAGCGAAATCGCCGGCGGCCTTCTCGTCGTCGAGCACATGGGCTTTCTCGGCCGTCTCGCACATTTGTTCGATGGTGATCGAATCGAGATTGCTGAGAAAGGTTTCGCCCGCCTTGCGCACGGCCGGATCGATCACCCGCTCGAGCAGGATCGAGTTGGCGCCGAGATCTTCCGGATCGGCGGTGCTCAGCGACATCGCGGTGCGCACGATCTCGCCGACCGTGATCCGCCGGCGCTCGCGCGCCAGTTCGTAGCCGCCCCGTGGCCCGCGCACGCCCTTGAGGATCTTGGCGTGGACAAGCCCCTGGAGCAACGTCTCCAGGTGGCGGGGGGGCAACTTATGGCGCGCAGCCAAGGCTTTGGCCGCAACCGGCGCCGAGCGCGAATGCAACGCGACATCGACAACAGCGGCGATCGCGAGAACGCTCCGTCGCGATAATAGGTTCATGTCATTCCTCCTACGATGAACGCCCTGTGGAACCGAATCCATTTGAGCCACGGACGCTCGACGTGAGCCGCTCGCTCGCAATCAGAGCGACGCGTTCCACAGAACAAACGACGAGTTGCGCGATGCGCGCACCCCGCCGAACGGCAAAGGGCTTCGTTCCCAAATTGATGAGGATGACGCCAATCTCGCCGCGATAATCAGCGTCGATCGTCCCCGGACTGTTGAGGACCGTCACCCCATCGTTCAGAGCCAGCCCTGACCGGGGCCGGACCTGAGCTTCAAATCCCTTCGGCAACTCGATCGCCAACCCGGTCGCAATCAACCCGCGCGACCCCGGAGCCAGGACAACGCCTTCGCCCGCCGGCACGGCGGCCACGAGATCCATCCCCGCCGCATGTTCACTCTCATACGCCGGCAATTGCAACCCCTCGGCATGCGGGAATCGCCTGTAAACAATCGAGATCATTGGCGTCTCGCCAATTCGGCCGCGAGGCGCCGAACAATGCCGTCGGCCACCTCGGCCTTGGTCATCGGCGGCCAGGTCTCGGCCTTGCGCGCGTCGATGACTTCGACCTGGTTGGTCTCGCCGCCGAATGTCGAAGTCCCTTCCGCGACACTATTGGCGATGATGAGATCGCAGCCCTTGCGGCGTAGCTTCGCCTTCGCATTGGCCGTAACGTTTTCGGTTTCGGCCGCGAAGCCAATCACAACCGCCGGCCGCATTGTGGTCTTCTTCGAAACTTCCGCAAGTATATCGGGGTTTTCCACCAGGCGGAGCGTCGGAGACTCGTCGGCGCCCTTTTTGATCTTCTGACGAGCGACGCTCTCCGTTCGCCAGTCGGCCACCGCCGCCGCGGCGATGAACGCATCGGCGGGCAGCGCGCCCTCCACCGCCTGACGCATCTCGCGCGCCGAACCGACATGAATGACCTCAGCCCCGACAGGATCGGACAGGCCGACCGGCCCAGTAATGAGCGTTACCCTTGCACCGGCGCCAACCGCCGATTGCGCAATTGCATGTCCCTGTCGCCCCGAAGACCGGTTTCCGATGAACCGGACCGGGTCGATCGGCTCGTATGTCGGCCCTGAGGTGACAATGACATGCCGCCCGCTGAGCGGACGCGAATCAGTCGGGGGCGCTTCGGGCGATTCGCCGAGCGGTCCCGCTGTCAGCGCCTGTTCGATCGCCTCGACGATCGCCGGCGGCTCGGCCATGCGGCCCGGGCCGAATTCTCCACAGGCCATTGGCCCCGATTCGGGGCCGACGAACAATACGCCGTCATCTTTCAGGCGATCGAGGTTGCGGCGGGTCGACGGGTGCAGCCACATCCTCACGTTCATCGCCGGGGCGGCGAGCACGCGTTTGTCAGTCGCCAGCAGGAGCGTGGTGGCCAGATCGTCGGCGAGCCCGGCCGCCATTCGGGCGAGAATATTCGCGCTCGCCGGCGCGACTACGACCAAGTCGGCGGCGCGCGACAGCTCGATATGGCCGATCGCGGCTTCGTCAGTGAGGCTGAACAGTTCGTCGCGGATCGGCTGCCCGCTAAGGGTCGCCGCCGAAAGCGGGGAAATGAATTGCTGAGCCGCCGCGGTCATGACGACGCGCACCGTCGCGCCGCGGTCCCGCAGCCGCCGGATCAACTCCAGTGACTTGTAGGCCGCTATTCCTCCACTGATGACCAGGAGAATACGAGCGCGCGACATCGGAACGGTCATTGGCGATAGCCTCGGGCTAGGACAGTCCGCTGCAGCGGGCCTGCGCCCGCGAGGCGATAAAGATTCTTGAGACAATGCGCCAAACGTCCATGTCCGTTTTCGTCCGCTTCCGCCCCCCGGCCGGCGGTTCAGTCAGCTTTCTCTAGTGCCACCAACGATAGCAGAGGATTGCCACGGCGGTTAATGAAATTGCAATTAACACAATTGTGGTGTTGGCGATCCGCGACTGCGCCGGCTGGTTGTGGAGGCGGCCGTCGAGCCCGGACTTCGCGGCCGTGTTGAGGCAGCTGACGATGCTTCGAGGCGGCGCGGAGCGTCAGCAAGGAAGGCGGCCGGAGATGAGAGTCCGCGGCTCAGGTCGTCGAGCCCGCCGGCGGGCCGAGGTCATCGGCAATCTGATCGCCCACGACCAGCTCGGCCGTCGACCACATGTTCAGCTGAGGATCGAGTGTTTTCTGCAGCGTGACCAGCTCGACCGAGGGCGGTCATATTCAACAGGACCGTGACCTCGAACAAAAGCGTGACCAGCTTCGCGATCGAGATCTGATCGGGGGGGAGTTGGATCGGCTCCACGAAGCGCGCGAATCGCCTGGACGAAATCCTCGACCCGATCGACGCGCGCTTCCGCCGCAGCCGCGAAGCGAATTCAGTTCGACGATGCTTGCCCTAGGGTCACCAGTGATACCACAGGAATGCGAGGACGGACACGAAGGTCGCGAAACCCAAAAAAAATATAACGGATCGGGACAAATTGTGTTCCGCTTCGATGACCGCCGCAGTTGCGTCCGTTTCGAGCCGGGCGGCGATTTTCTCCAGATGCCGTGGGGCATTGGCGAGAAAGACCGCTAGAGACGAAAGGCCGCGGCTCATATCGTCGAGCCGGCCGAGTGGACCGAGGTTCTCGGCAATCCAGGCTCCCACGACCGGCTCAGCGGTCGACCACATGTTGAGCTGAGGATCGAGTTTTCGCGCGACCCCTTCGACCACGACCATCGTTTTCTGCAGCATGACCAGCTCGATCCTGGTGGTCATTTCGAACAGAGCCGTGATCTCGAACAAAAGCGTGAGCAGCTTCGCCATCGAGATCTGATCGGCGGTGCGGGAGTGGATCGGCTCGCCGATCGCGCGAATCGCCTGTGCGAAGTCCTCGACCCGGTAGATATCGGGGACATATCCAGCCTCGAAATGGACCTCGGCCACCCGCTGGTAATCCCTGCGAATGAAGCCGAAAAGGATCTCGGCCAGGAACCGGCGCTCCTTGCGCCCAAGCCGCCCCATGATGCCGAAATCGACCGCGACGATGCGCCCCTCCTTGTCGACGAAGAAATTGCCCTGATGCATGTCCGCGTGGAAGAATCCGTCACGCAGCGCGGTGCGGAGGAAGGTCTGAATCAGGGTACGCGCCAGCGCGGGGGGATCAAATCCGAGGTCGGTCAGACGGCGCGGATCGGTCAGCGGGATCCCGTCGATCCATTCCATCGTCATCACTTCGCGCGTGGTCCGGTTCCAGTCGATCGCCGGCGCGCGAACCTCCTGATCATTACTGGAATTTTCGGCGAATTCCGACGCAGCCGCGGCTTCGAGCCGGAAATCCATCTCCATGCGCACCGAGCGGGCGAGGGTCTCGACAACCTGGGCAAGCCGCAAGCGGCGAAACTCCGGCGTCAGGCTCTCAGCGAACCGCGCAGCGAAGAACATGTCGGCGAGGTCGCGCGCAAATCGCCGTTCGATGCCGGCGCGCAGCACTTTCACCGCGACTTCCCGCATGCCTTCGTCAGTTTTCACTTCAGCGCGATGGACTTGGGCGATCGAAGCCGCGGCGACCGGCTCGCCGAAACTCACGAACAGCGATTCAATCTTCATCCCGAACGAGGCCTCGATGATGGCGACCGCCGCCTCGCGGCTCATTGGCGCGACCCGGTCCTGCAGCCGCTCGAGCTCAAGGGCGACCTTGCCGCCAACGATGTCTGGACGCGTCGAGAGGAATTGTCCCAGTTTGACGTACGACGGCCCCAATCGATCGATCGCCCGCGAAAGGCCGGCCAAGCCACCGCCGTCGCGTTTTGCTATCAAGTTGGCGAACGCGAGCGGCAGCCTCAGCATCGGCGGCAGCAGAGTAGGATCGACGCCGACAAACGCCCCTTCACGGGCGAACACGTAAGCCGCGCGCGCCAGCCGCGAGCCGTGGCCGAGCGACGACAGGATCGACATCAATCAGAGCTTCCAGCCCGAGTGGATCGCGACGATCCCCCCGCTCAGGCGCGTGAAGTCGACGCGCGCGAAGCCGGCCTCCCCGATCATCCCAGCGAACGAATCGGGAGACGGAAACTTGCGAATCGATTCGACGAGATAGCGGTAAGGGGCGCCGTCGCCGGTCACGACCTTGCCCAAGGCCGGGATCGCGGCGAACGAATAAGCGTCGTAGATTCGCTCGACCACCGGCAAATCGACGCGCGAGAATTCGAGGCACTGGAAACGCCCGCCGCGCTTGAGCACCCGATAGGCTTCGCTGAGGGCGGCTTCGATCCGCGGCACGTTGCGGATGCCGAACGCGATCGTGTAGGCGTCGAAGCGCGAATCAGGCAGCGGTAGCGACTCCGCGTTGGCTTCGACGAACGTCAGCCGGCTCGAGAACGAGCGCTTGGCCGCGCGCTCTTCCGCGACCCCCAGCATGTCGGGGTTGACGTCGACGAGGGTCACGGTCGTCAGTGGACCGCCCGCATCCGCCACCCGCATCGCGACGTCGCCGGTGCCGCCTGCGACGTCGACATGGGCGAACGGCCGGGTCAGCGACGGGCGAACCCTGGCGACGAGCGCGTCCTTCCACGCCCGGTGCAGGCCGAACGACATAAGATCGTTCATCACATCATAGCGTCTGGCGACCTTGTGGAACACGTCGTCCACCAGGCCCTGCTTATCTTGCAGAGGAACGGTGCGGCGGCCGAAGTGCGTGTCATCGCGCGCGGCGGGCATACGGGGCTCTCCTTGAGGCGGCCCGAACCTTAGCGCGCCGGGCGCCAAGCGTACACCGAGGCCGGTCAGTCCATGCGAACAGGGACGCCCGCTTCCGCCATCCGGGCCTTCGCCTGACGAATCGTGAATTCGCCGAAATGGAAGATCGACGCCGCCAGCACGGCGCTGGCGCGGCCCTGCCGCACGCCGTCGACGAGATGGTCGAGATTGCCGACGCCCCCCGAGGCGATGACCGGAATGGCGACCGCGTCGGCGACGGCGCGAGTGAGTTCGAGGTCGAAGCCCTGCTTCGATCCGTCGCGGTCCATAGAGGTCAAAAGGATCTCGCCCGCGCCGAGAGCGGCGACCTCGCGCGCGTAGCCGATCGCCTCGATGCCGGTCGGCCGCCGTCCGCCATGGGTGAAGATCTCCCAGCGGGGCGGCGCGCCCGGCGCGGACACGCGCTTGGCGTCGATGGCGACGACGACGCACTGGGCGCCGAACTTCTCCGCCGCAAGGCGCACGATCTCGCGGTCGGCGACCGCCGCCGAATTGATCGAAGCCTTGTCGGCGCCGGCGAGCAGAAGATTGCGGATGTCGTCAGTGGTGCGGACGCCGCCTCCGACCGTCAGCGGCATGAAGCAGACTTCGGCTGTGCGCCTGACCACATCGAGCAGGATGCCGCGATCCTCGTGGCTCGCCGTGATATCGAGGAAGCACAGTTCATCCGCGCCCGCCTTGTCATAAGCGATCGCGCTCTCGACCGGGTCCCCCGCGTCGCGCAAATTGACGAAATTGACGCCCTTGACGACCCGGCCGTCCTTGACGTCGAGACAGGGTATGACGCGAGCCTTGAGAGTCACCGCGTCAACCCCGCCGGTCGTTTCGCTCCACCTCGGGCGCGCTTCGGCCGCAACAGCGCCAGCGCGGCCTTCGGGTCCAGCCGGCCGTCATAAAGGGCGCGGCCGACGATGGCGCCGGCGAGACGGGCGCAATCGGGCTCCATGAGCCGCCTGACATCCTCGATCGAGGCGAGGCCGCCCGAGGCGATGACTGGAATCTCCAGCGCCTCGGCGAGCGCGACCGTGCTTTCGAGGTTGAGGCCAGCGAGAGCGCCGTCCCGGGCAATGTCGGTATAGATGATCGCGGCGACGCCCGCGTCCTGGAACCGGCGCGCAAGGTCGAGCGCCGAAATGTCCGAAGTCTTTGCCCAACCGTCTATCGCCACCACGCCCTCGCGGGCGTCGACGCCGACGGCGATGCGGCCGGGATAGAGCCGCGCCGCCTCGCGCACGAAATCGGGATCACGGACCGCCGCGGTGCCGACGATGACCCGCGTCACTCCGCTCTCGAGCCAACCGCGCACGGCCTTCAGGTCGCGAATGCCGCCGCCGAGCTGCAGCTTGATCGCGAGCTGGGCCAGAATGCCCCGGACCGCCTCGGCGTTGACCGGCTGGCCGGCGAACGCTCCGTCGAGGTCGACGACATGGAGATAGTCGAACCCCTGCGCCGCGAACGCCCGCGCCTGAGCGGCAGGGTCGGCGTTGAACACGGTTGCGCGCGCCATGTCGCCATGGACGAGGCGGACGCACTCGCCATTCTTGAGATCGATGGCGGGAAACAGGATCACGGACGCCACTTGAGGAAATTGGCGATCAGCGCCAGGCCGAGCGTCTGGCTCTTCTCGGGATGAAACTGGGTGCCGGCGATGTTGTCGCGCGCGACAATCGCTGTCACCCGGCCGCCATAGTCGGCGGTCGCGACGATGTCGCCGGCGTCGTCGGGGTAGAGCTGATAGGAGTGGACGAAATAGGCGTGCAATCCGCCCGGGCCGGTCCCGACGCCGTCCAAAAGCGGATGGCTGCGCACAACGTCTAGCGTGTTCCACCCCATGTGGGGAATCTTCAGGCCCGGATCGCGCGGCTTGATCGGCGCGACGTCGCCCGCAATCCAGTTCAAGCCGGCGACGACCTCGTGTTCGAGGCCGCGAGTCGCCATCAGCTGCGCGCCGACGCAAATGCCCAGGAACGGCCGCCCACGCTTGCGCGCCGCCTCTTCCATCGCCTCGACCATGCCGGCGACGCCGTCGAGGCCGCGACGGCAGTCGGCGAAAGCCCCAACCCCGGGCAGCACGATCAGGTCGGCCGCGAGCACGTCCTCGGGGCGCGCCGTGACCTTGATCTCCCGGCTTACGCCGGCTTCGCGCGCCGCGCGCTCGAACGCCTTCCGCGCCGAGTGCAGGTTGCCCGAGCCGTAGTCGATGATCGCGACGCTCATCGCATGGCCTACGCTAAAGCGCGCCCTTAGTCGACGGCGCCCTGCCTCCCTCACGCGGATCGAGCGCAACCGCGCCGCGAAGCGCCCGGGCGACGCCCTTGAAGCAGGATTCGGCGATGTGATGGCTGTTGACGCCGTAGAGCGTCTCGATATGCAGCGTGAGCCCGGCATTTCCGGCGAACGCCTGGAAGAACTCGCGCACCAGGGCGGTGTCGAAAGCGCCGATCCGCTCGGTCGGGAATTCGACCTTAAAGACGAGGAATGGCCGCCCTGACACGTCGAGCGCCACCCGCGTCAGCGTTTCGTCCATCGGCAGCAGGCAGTCGGCGTAGCGGGTCAGGCCTCGCTTGTCGCCGAGCGCCTTGGCCAGCGCCTGGCCCAAGGCGATGCCGGCGTCCTCGACCGTGTGGTGATCGTCGATGTGGCGATCCCCCTCGGCCCGAATGGTGAGGTCGACGAGGGAATGGCGCGCCAGCTGGTCGAGCATATGATCGAAAAATCCAACCCCGGTAACGACGTCGGCAACGCCGGTTCCGTCGAGATCGAGGGCGACCTCGATGCTCGTTTCCTTGGTTTTGCGTGTGATTGCGCCCTTGCGCATGGCGATTCCGAAGCCTCAAGGTCACGTTGCGCCAGGGTGATAGCAAGCCCAGTGGCGCTTGGCCACAAAAACGGCGCCCCAGGTTAATGGCGGGGAGGCGAAATTCGACCCGCGCGAGACGCGAGCGAGCCAGCGCAGGCGAGCGTTGGACGCTAGAGGCGGGTCGCCCTGCTCCGCTTCGCCACCCGCAATTAGCCGGCGCGGCGGAGGGGCGTGGTCGCCGCGCAATGGTCGGCGATTTCGGCGACAAGCGTCGGCAATAGCGTCGTCGGCAAATCGTGGCCCCAGCCGGGGATGATCCTGAGCCGCGCGCCCGGAATGTTGGCGGCGGTGTCCCGACCCGCGGCAACGCGAATGAGCGGATCGTCCGCCCCGTGCATGACCAGCGTTGGGGCGCGAATGCGCCGGAGGGCCCGGACCCGGCTGCGCGCCGCCTGGACGGCGATGAGATGCCGGGTCCAGCCGTCTGGATGATGGCGGCGGCGGAGGGCGCGTTCGACCTTGGCCCTTAGCTCGGAATCGCTGGTCGGATAGCCGGGGCTGCCGATCAGCCGCAGAAGCTCGATCGTCTGCGCGATCCCGCGCGGAGAGTCGCGGCGCGGGCGCGGTCGGAGCAAGTTCTGCAACACTCGCGGGCTCGGTCCCGGCAGAGTGGCGCGGCCGCTCGTCGACATGAGCGAAACCATGCTCTTGACCCGCTCGGGATACTCGGCGGCGACGATTTGCGCGATCATGCCCCCCATCGAGGCGCCGACGATATGCGCACGATTGATTTTGAGCGCGTCCATGAGCCCGATCGCGTCGCGCGCCATGTCGGCGAGGCCATAGAGTGGCCGCACCGGCAGCCGCAAAGTGGCGCCGGCCAGCAGCGCCGTCGCCGTGAGCGGCCCGATTGCCGGCAGTTTCGTCGACAGGCCGGTGTCGCGATTGTCGAAGCGAATGACGCGGAAGCCCCGGCTCGCCAGGCCCTGGCAGAAATCGTCTGGCCATGCGGTGAGCTGCATGCCGAGGCCCATGATGAGCACCATCGGCGGGCCGTCGCGAGGCCCGATCGCTTCATATTCGATGTCGATAGCGTTGGCTCTAACAATAGTCACTTGGGTCTCGTCGATTCAGGGGCCGATGGGTTCCGTCGTTCGGCCGCGCTTGCCGCCCGGCGATGGGAGCCTCGGCGATGCTCCGAGCGGGCGATCGCGATACACTTAGTCGTCCGCGGCCGAAGATGACAGTCTTATTACACTCTCTTACACGCTCTCCACCGATCCTGGGAGGAGCAGAATGAGCGGCGGGCGGCGGAGACGAACGAAAATCGCCATCATCGGCGATCGGTTCATGACGCCCTCGACGTTCGAGGCGGCGATCCGCGCTTGCTGCACCGGGCCGCTCGATATCGAGACGATGGAATTGCCTTGGCCCGACGAGCCGATGCGGCACGGCTACGCCGAGCCGGGGATGGACGGCCTCAAGGAATACCAGGGCGAGGCTGAGGCGATCCTCCGCTTTGTCGGCGGCGCGGAAATCGCCATCACCCAGCTGGCGCCGTTTTCCGCCGCGATGCTCGCCCGCATGCCGGCGCTCAAGCTGATTGTCGTGGCGCGCGGCGGCCCTGTGAACATTGATCTTGCCGCAGCGCGCAAACACGGCGTCCTCATCGTCAATGCGCCCGGACGCAACGCCTCCGCGGTCGCCGAGTTCACCATCGGCGCGATCATCGCTGAGACCCGGCTCATCACACGCGGCCACGACGCCCTGCGCCGCGGCGGGTGGCGGGGCGACCTCTATCGGGCCGACCGTGTCGGCCGGGAATTGTCGCAGATGACGGTCGGCGTGATCGGCTACGGCCATATCGGGACGAAGGTCGTCCGCCTGCTCAAGGCGTTCGGCGGGCGCATTCTGGTCGCTGACCCTTACGTCGAATTGTCGGCCGAGGATGTCCGCGACGGCGTGGTCAAGACGACATTCATATCGCTGCTCCAGCAAAGCGACGTCGTCACCCTGCACGCGCGCGTGACCCAGGAAACGCTCGGGTTCATTGGCCGAGCCGAATTCGCCGCCATGCGCAAGGGGACGGTGTTCATCAATACGGCGCGTGGGCCGATGGTCGACTATGACGCGCTGACCGAGGCGCTAAAAAGCGGCCATCTGCGCGGCGCGATGCTCGAGACCTTCGCCGCCGAGCCCGCTCCCGCCGGCCTCGAGCTCCTGCGCCTCGATAACGTGACGCTCACGCCGCACATCGCCGGCGCCTCGCTGAAGACGATCGAGCGGGCCGCGGATGCAGCCGCCGAGGAGGTGCGCCGATACCTCGCCGGCGAAGCGCCCCTCAACCCCTGCGGGTGAGGGCCATCGGAAAACCAGATCACGGCGTTCTGGCGGCATTGTCATCGCGAGGAGCGAAGCGACGTGGCGATCCAGGAGTGGTCGGGCTGGCTACGTTCCACTGGATAGCTTCGCAGTGAGGGCTGCAGCAGTCGCGTGACAAGACCGCGAGCGCCAGCTATGTCCGCTCGCCTCGCCGCCTTATGGAGCTATCCCGATGAAATCGCGTTGGTCGGATTCGGAGTTTCGATCCGTCGTCGACGGCTATGTGAGATCCGGCCTGAACCTCGATCTGGCGACCCGTGTCTATACAACCCGCCTCCTTGGCGGCGATCCGCAATTGGTTCTGCATGGCGGCGGCAATACGTCGGTCAAGACGGTCACGACCGACGCGGACGGCAGCGAGGTCGCAGTTATCTGCGTCAAGGGCAGCGGCTGGGACATGGGCGCAATCGAGCCGGCCGGCCTGCCGGCGGTGCGCCTGAAGGAACTGGCCGCGCTCGCCCGCTTCGACACGCTGTCGGACGTCGAGATGGTGCGCCAGCAACGCCGCCTGTTGATGGATCCTTCCGCGCCCAACCCGTCGGTCGAAGCGATCCTGCATGCGCTGATCCCAGCCAAGCACGTCGATCACACCCATGCCAACGCCATCGTTGCGCTGACCAACCAGCCGGTCGGCGAGGCGTTGGTCGCCGAGGTCTTCCCCGACAGCATCGTCGTTCCCTATGTGATGCCCGGCTTCGACCTGGCCAAGGCCTGCGCCAAGGCGCTCGCGGCGGCGCCCGGCGCGACCAGCATGATCCTGATGAAGCATGGGATCTTCACCTGGTCAGACGACCCGCGGGAGAGCTATGAGGCGATGATCGAGCTCGTCGATCGCGCCGAGCGCCGGCTCATGAAGGGGCGGCCCCGGCCGTTCACCCAGGCGCCGCAACCGCGGAGCCTCGCCTTGCCCGCCGATATCATGCCGCTCCTGCGCGGCCGCCTGGCGCAGCCGACCGGAGTCGAAGGCCGCCCGAAGCGGATGATCCTGACCTTCCGCACCAGTCCCGCGATCCTCGATTTCTGCAACGCCGAGAACGCGGCCGATCTTGCCGCGCGCGGCAACGCGACGCCGGACCATGTGCTCCATATCAAGCGCAAGGCCGTGGCCTTGCCCGCGCCGGAGGCCGGCAAGCTTGACGCTTTCGTCGCCAGGCTCGACTCGGCGCTCGCCGATTATGTGGCCGACTACCGCGCCTATTTCGAACGCAACAACGCCCGCGTCGGCGGCGGCCGGATCATGCTCGATCCGCTGCCGCGGGTATTCTACGTCGCCGGCCTCGGGATCTTTGGCGCCGGCGGCTCGGCGAAGGCGGCGAAGATCTCCGCCGACATCGCCGAGGCGACCGTCGAGGTGAAGGCCAAAGCGGAAGGCGTGCACGGCTGGGTTCCGCTGCCGGAAGCGGAAATGTTCGACGTTGAATATTGGTCGCTGGAACAGGCGAAGCTGGCCAAGCAGATCGAAAAGCCGCTCTCCGGGCAGATCGCCGTCGTGACCGGCGGCGCGGGCGGTCTTGGGTTCGCGGTCGCCAAGGCGTTGCGCGACGAGGGGGCGGAAGTCGCCGTCCTCGATATCGCAGCCGACGCGGTCGCCAAGGCGGCGCAGTCGATCGGCGCGCTCGGCCTTAGCTGCGACGTCACTGACGCTTCTGCGGTCGATCGGGCGGTCGCGGAAGTGGTCAAAGCCTTCGGCGGCGTCGACATTCTCATTTCCAACGCCGGAGCGGCGATCCAGGGCTCGCTCGTGACGGTCTCCGACGAGGCGTTCGAGAAGGCCTTCGCGGTCAATTTCTGGGCCCATCACTATGTGGCGCGGGCCGCGGTCCGGGTTATGGAGTCGCAGAAGACCGGCGGGGCGCTGGTCTTCAACGTGTCCAAACAGGCGGTCAATCCGGGACCGGATTTCGGGCCCTACGGCACATCGAAGGCGGCGCTGATGGCGCTCATGCGGCAATATGCAATCGAGCACGGCGCCTCCGGGATCACCTCCAATGCGGTCAACGCCGACCGAATCCGCACCGGTCTGATGACTGACGAGATGGTTGCGGAACGCAGCAAGGCGCGCGGGGTCACTCCGGACGCCTACATGCGAGGCAACCTTTTGAAACGCGAGGTGCTCGCGAGCGACGTGGCGGCCGCATTCGTCCATCTGGTCAAGGCCCGGGCGAGCACCGGGGCGGTCGTGACCGTCGACGGCGGCAATGTCGCCGCTATGCTGCGGTAACCCGAGGGCGAGTCTGCCAGCGGCCGCAGGCGGGATCAACATCACGTGATCCGTGGGGGCGAAATGTCGCGCGCCGCGCGCCGCATCTTGCGCCCCTCCGCGGCGGTGCTACACTCCCCTATCCGGCGGGCCGGAACGGAGGACATCATGCGCTCCACACTCGTTAAACTGGCATTGGGCTGCGGGTTGGCCGCGGCGTTCGCCGCCCCAACCTTGGCATGCGACTTCAATAAGATAACGGCTGACAACAATCAGCCGGTGGCCCAGTCGCAACAGACGACGCCCGATCCTAATCAGACGGCGACGCCCGACACGCCTCAGACGGCGGAATCCCAACCAGCGCCGAACGCCAGTTCGAACTGACAAGACACTGGGAAATGCGGTCGCCGACCGCGTTCCCCGCGCGATTGTAGATGCAATCGATAGGGCGTCCTGACGGACGCCCATTTTCGTCGTGTGTCAGGCGCTTGTGGGCGCGCGCCCGAAATCCGCCGGCCGCCTCTCGAGAAAAGCGCGGACGCCTTCGACGTATTCGTCCCTCGCCCCGGCCTCGCGCTGAAAATCGCGCTCGAGGTCGAGTTGGGCGTCTAGGCTGGCGCTGGCTGAGGCCGCGAGCGCGCGCTTGATGAGGCTGTACGTATGCGTCGGGCCGGCTGCGAGGCGCTCGGCGATCGTGCGCGCTTCCCCCATCAGGTCCTGATCGTCGACAGCGCGGTAGATCATCCCCCAGTCTGCGGCTTGCTCCGCGCCAATCGGATCGGCGAGCATCATCAGCGCCCTGGCGCGCGCTTCGCCGACCAGGCGCGGCAGAATAAAGGTGCCGCCCGCGTCGGGAATGAGGCCGATCCGCGCGAACGCCTGCAGGAACTGAGCCGACTTCGCCGCCAGCACGATGTCGCAG
>JBAUXQ010000272.1:0-5742 GCA_049584355.1 Roseiarcus sp.
AGGCCTTGTTGACCCCGCTCTTCAGATTGTCGGGAACCAGCAGCTTCGGCGCGCCGCCGAAAAAGCGGAACATGCGCACGTGGGCGCCGGTCCAGTCCGGCAACTTCTGCGTCCAGGTCGCCTCGGCATAGGTGAGGTTCGAGGCGCCGAGCACGCCGACGAAAATCTCCGCCTCCCGGATTTCGCCCGTCGTCGGATCGACGATCCCGATCCGCTTGCCTGAATAGTCCACGAACGCCTTCGCGATGTCGGCGTCGACGTCATTGTCGATGAAGCGCTGCTTGGGCAAGGTCCCGAGATCTTCGATCTCGCTCGAAATTTCGATAAGGTGATTTGCAATACAATCGTGTGCTGGCCGGCTGTGGGGGGATGTCCCGGTGTCTGTTGAAATTCTCGAAGCGGTCGTTGCGCATTGAAATTTACGCAGCCTCGGCGATTTGAACAAGCGCTTCGTCGGAAGGCGGCTGTTGACCTTGCTTTGCAAGAGCAGCGCGAAGGGCTGGCAGATGCTTTTTTGCCTTCAATCGACGGAAGCCCTTGAACGCTTCGTGCATGGCGGCGGCGGCCCATCGCAGGGCCATCGAGGGCGAGCGCCAGTATTTGACGTTGCGGCAGACTCTGCGCACCGTGCCCATGACATTCTCGATGATGTTGGTGCAGGCGAGCGAGCGGCGCAGTTCGCAGGGGAGGCCGAGCCTGGTAACGGTGAGCATCTCGTTGATCCCTTCCAGGATCGAAGCAGAAACGCCGTTCCAGTCCGGTTCGAGACGGCGGGCGAGATTGCGAATGAGGGTTTCGGCCCTTTCGGCGTCGTCCATTTCCCAGGCTTGCCGCAAGACGCGCCGCACCGAAGCGTGCATCGATTTGGGCAACCGCTCCAGAATGTTGCGCGCCTTGTGAATCTGGCAACGCTGGATCGCCGCATCGCGTCCAAAGGTGCGGCGGATCGCCTTGGACAGCGCCTTTGCGCCATCGATGATGAACAGGCGTCGCACGGTTGGATCGAGTCCACGCTCGATGAGATTGTCGATGAGCGCCTGCACCGTCGTTGCGTTTTCGGTCGCGCCCTCGACGAGGCCGAGCGGATGCTTGTCGCCGTTCGCGTCGACGCCAATCGCCGCGACGAGGAGCATATCTTCATCCATGTGAATGCCGTCGATCTGGATCGCCAGAAGATCAAGATCGTCAAGCCTGGTTTCCATCCACGCCCTCATCCGCGCCGCCGACAACGCCACGAAGCGTCGCGAGGTCGCCGACTTCGACAGCCCCGCTCCGTCGGAAGCCGGAACGTCACCCTCGGGCAACCGGACTGAACGCTTGAAACGCCGTGTCGAGACGTTAATCAGCATCTGGTTCATCGCCCATTTGCCGAGCAAGTCTTCGCTGACCGCGTTCTCCCAACTCGGCAGTACCCGCTCGGCCCCATCGAGCCCGCGAACCCGGGGGCGTTCGATCGCGACCTTGCCACCGTGAAAGCCGATCTTGCCTTTGGTCCGCCCCCAGCGGTGCGCCTGGCGTCGCTCACCCCGCTCGTGACGCTCGCCACAGGCCGCCGTCGCATCCTGCTCCAGCATCTCGCTCAGCGTCTCGAGCCCGGCGGCAAGGCAAAAGCGTTCAAAGCTCGCCGACATGCTCGCCAGCGCCTCGGCCTTCAACGCATACGTGGGAATCGCGGTCGACCTGGTATGCTTCTTCATGGCGTTGCTTTCCTTTTCGTGGAATCGGCACCCCGAGCCTAAAGGCTCAAGGCGAGCAACGCCGCTCCTCCCTTTTCAACATTCCTCGGGACATCCCCGGCTGTGGAGCAACTTCACGGAACGGTCGACACCTACTGGTACGTGCACGAAAGCGAAGTGATCCGTGAATTCGCCGAGAACGTTCCCGGATTCGCTCCAGTGTTGAAAAAGGGGGTCCCCATCTGGGCTCCCAGCCGCTCGGCATCCAGACTTCTGTCAATGTACGATGCGGCGCATGCCATCATCGAGTGCGGAGTAGAAGATCATCGGGATGGATTATGCCCCGCGTTGAGACACGACGCCGAAAGAGTGGTGATCGGGGTTTTTGGTTCCTACGAACTCCGCAAGGGTCAAGATCTGGCCGTGAAGGGAATGCTGAGCCTTTCCGCCGAGTTGCAGACGCGCTCGGAATTGCGATTCTTCGGGCGAGTCTTGGAACCGCGCTTTCGCAGCGATATCGAGCGAAGCGCAAGCGGCAACCGCTCCATCACGTTCTTCGGGGAGGTCGACCATCGCGAGTGCCTGAGCCAAATGGCGGCATGCGACGTCATCCTGGTCCCTTCTCGACACGATCCACTCCCGCTAGTCGCCCTTGATGCGCTCTCCCTCGGAAAACCCATCGTCTGCAGTCCCACTGCCGGCATTTCGGAGTATCTCCAAGATGGTCGATCGGGGCTGATCATGCACGAGAATACAGCAGAGGAGATCGGTCGGATGTTGGCCCGCGTTGTCGCCGATACCGAACTCCGGCGCGTGTTGGGGCAAGGAGCGCGGGCAGTCTATGAGAGCACTTTCACGATGCGGAGATTCGCCGAGAATCTCGAAGCCGCGCTGGGGCTCGGACGACCCGCGTCGATAACGGTAGGCGCAGATGAGCCGCCGCAAAAATCGGCGCAATGGTCGCCGGCGCGCAGCGACGCATTTTAATAGCGCCTCCTCTTTGCGGAACAGAGGAAGCCTCGCGGCGCGGGATCTTGCGGGCGACCGCGTCTGGGCAGCATTGCGTTTTGTGGATAAAATGGTCGGAGTGGCGGGATTCGAACCCACGACCCCTAGTCCCCCAGA
Source organism: Roseiarcus sp. (assembly GCA_049584355.1). Lineage (GTDB taxonomy): Bacteria > Pseudomonadota > Alphaproteobacteria > Rhizobiales > Beijerinckiaceae > Roseiarcus. Next base: position 2,802 of record JBAUXQ010000272.1, read on the forward strand.
CTAGTGCGCTAACCGGGCTGCGCTACACTCCGACGGCGCTCTTATAGTGAGCGCCGAGGGGTCGCGCAATGCGGCGCCGGCCGCGCCCGCGTCATGGACCCGGCGAGCGCGCCTGGGTCAGGATTCGTTCGGCGTCGATGAGTTCAGCCAGCGCCGCGCGCAGCGCCGCAAGGTCGTCGTCAGCAAGCTTGGAGGCAGGGTCGCTGACGCCGGCGCCCTTCGCGGACCCTGCAAGCTCGGTGGCGCCTGCCGGCTCGGCGGATGGCCCGGCGTGGGCTTGAGCCGCGCTCGACAGGGCCTGGACCCCCTGCTCCTTGAACAGCTTCTGGACGCCCTTGATCGTGTAGCCTTCATCGTACAAGAGGCGGCGGATGAGCCTGAGCCGCTCAATGTCTTCGGGGCGGTAATACCGCCGGCCGCCAGCCCGTTTCAGGGGTCTGATCTGCGGAAAGCGCGTCTCCCAGAAGCGCAGCACGTGCTGCGGCAGATCCATCGAGTCCGCGACTTCGCGGATCGTTCGATAGGCTTCGGGACCCTTCTCAATCGGCGTGCTCGCGGCCGCCGGGGCCAAGAGAATCATGGCGCCTCCGTTCGCATCGACCCACTATCGGCCGAACGGACCGGAAAGGCCAGATGCGGCGTCTCTTCGCCGGCCGGGATCCCCAGCGTTGGTCCCCTGCTCCTCCGTGGATGCGCCTACTCCTTTTCGGACGCCGGATCGCGTCCGTTGATCTTTGCCTTCAGTACGTTCGATGGCTTGAACACCATCACCCGGCGAGGCAGGATCGGCACTTCGACCCCGGTCTTCGGATTGCGCCCGACGCGTTCGCCCTTCGAGCGGACGACGAATGAGCCAAACCCCGACAGCTTGACGGTCTCGCCGCGCGCGGCCGCATCGCAGATTTCGTCCAGAACCGACTGAACCAGTTCCGCTGACTCGGTGCGCGACAATCCGACCTTCTGATAAACAATTTCAGACAGGTCGGCGCGCGTCACCGTCTTTCCAGATTCGCGCCCAAGCCTAGAATCGCCGCCAACCCTAGCGTTCGCCATTTCGAGCCCCAAATCAATTCCCGCCTCGCGCGCGGCGTCAGCCCCGACCCCGCGCAGAACCCCAACAAGCGCCGGCGCTTTAGTCGTCCGCGTCGGACTTTCTTTTCCGTCGCCGCAAGTCCATAAGCCCGGAGCCTATTGTCGGCGCCAATGAAAATCTACTTTTGCAACGTCGCGTTCCAACGCGATCGACGCCGCCGCGAACCGGTCTCGCGCCGGCCCGCGATCAAGCCCCGAAGGCAAGCCTAGCAAATGGCGCAAGGAGTGTCGATTGAGCGCGTCGAGCCATGACGGATCGCCCCGCATCGCGCTGGTCACCGGCGCTTCTCGGGGCATCGGCCGCGCTGCGGCCATCGCCTTGGCCGCATCCGGCGCGCATGTGGTGGCGCTGGCGCGCACGCAGGGCGGCCTCGAGGAGCTCGACGACGAGATCCGGGCCCTCCCGAACGCTGACCCGGGCGGAACGACCCTCGTCCCGATGGACCTGCGCGACTTCGCCGCCATCGACCGGCTGGGAGAGGCGCTTTACCGCCGCTGGGGCCGGCTCGACGCTCTTGTCGGCAACGCTGGCGTCCTGGGACTCCTGACCCCCCTCCACCACCTCGACCCAAAGACGTGGGATGACGTCATGGCGGTCAACGTCACCGCCAACTGGCGCCTCATCCGGTCGCTCGACCCGCTGCTGCGCCGCTCCGCCGCCGGCCGGGTCGCCTTCATAACATCCGGCGTCGCGAGCCGGGCGGAATTGCGCGCCTATTGGGGGCCCTATGCGACTTCGAAGGCGGCGCTCGACGCGCTCGCCCGCACCTATGCCGCGGAGACCCTCAACACTTCGACCATCCGTGTCATGCTCATCGATCCCGGACCTCTCAGAACCGCGATGCGCGCAACCGCGATGCCGGGCGAAGATCCCACGACGCTGCGCGCGCCTCAGGAGCTCGCGCCCAAGATCGTCGAGATCTGCTCGCCCGCCTGGACCGAGACCGGGAAGCTGTACGATTTCCGTTCGGATAAGATCCTCGCCTTCCGTTCTCCTGGCTGACTCAGCAGAGCACGCATTGCCGCCGGGCCTAATCGAGGCATTTCTTTCGCATGCGCGAGGATGCTTCGTGAGCCAGCAGGAGCCGTCCTCTCATGCTCAAATGGCGAGCTGAGAAGCCCGCAAATTTCCGGAACCAACCACGGCGCGCCGAGTTCTGGCCCATATGGGATCAAGGAGGCGCATCATGGCGCGAGAGCCGCAGAAATCAAGGCAAAACGCGGGCAAATCGAAGAACGAAACCGGCGCGAAGACGAACCCAAATGAGGGCGCCGCGAGCCAACAGCAAGGCGCCAATTCAGAAGGGGCGGCGGAGTTCCTGACACGTCAGCATCAAGCGCTTCAGGCGAGCCTCGCCAAGCGGTCGGAAGCAGACGTCGACTATCCAACGGTTGTGAAAGAATTCGCTGTGCTATGGCTGCCGCACCAGGCGGTCGAAGCGGAGATTCTCGCTCCCGCCCTGAGAGACTCCGGATGGGACCAGGCGAAGCTCGCCGAATCCGAGGTCCGGAAGGACATCATCAACATCCTGCTCGCCGACCTTTTGCAAAACGAGGACGAAGAATTCGTCGAAGCGAAGGTCGATCGACTGGCGAGCGAGATGGACGCGCTCGCCCAAGCCGCCAACGCAGAGGGCGAAGGCCCGAAGGCGATCGCCGCAGCCGCCGCCCAATTTCCCTCGCTGAATTCGCAACTCGCCACGCGCTACGAGCGCATGAAACAGCGTTTCGCGCAGATGGATGAAAGCATCGGAGAGGCCCTGGTCATGCTGGCGCCACGTCGTCTCTCTGTCTCCTTCAACAGCCAGCCAAGCCGAAGGGAATACCAAATGAGCAGCAGATACTCGAA